>DATCIC010000208.1:0-14475 GCA_036508025.1 Rhodoferax sp.
GTGCCACATGCTGGGCGATCAGGTAAGGCGCGCCCGATTCGCTGTGGCGCACCACAAACAGGTCAGCGGCCATGGCGCTCAGGTTGGCAATAGTGTCGAGCAGTGTCTCGCCCTTGACGGCCGATGACTTGGCAATATCAAGGTTGATGACGTCGGCACTGAGCCGTTTGGCGGCAATTTCGAAGGTGGTGCGGGTGCGGGTGGAGTTTTCAAAAAACAGGTTGAACACACTTTTTCCCCGCAGCAGCGGCACCTTTTTGACTTCGCGGTTGCCCACGCTGACAAAATTGCTGGCGGTGTCAAGCACCTGGGTCAGGATGCTCTTGGGCAAGCCCTCGGTCGAGAGCAGGTGAATCAGCTCACCGTTTTTATTGAGCTGGAGGTTGCGTTTGTAAAGCATGGTCTAGCGCGCCTTCACGTTAAAACTGAACACCCCGGCGTCACTGCGCGCCAAGGCCAATGACTGAGTCGCGGGCAACACGATGCGGGCCGCACACACGTCGGCCTGAATCGGCAACTCGCGGCCACCCCGGTCCACCAAGACGGCAAGTTTGATGGTGGCCGGTCGACCAAAATCAAACAGTTCATTGATGACCGCGCGGATGGTGCGCCCGGTGAACAGCACATCGTCCAGCAGGATGATGCTGGCGTTATTGACATCAAATGGAATTTGCGTTTGCGCCGCAGCCGTCATGCCGCGGCGGGCGTAATCGTCACGATGCAGGGCGGACGAGATCACGCCATGGGGCTCGGACAGGCTCAGGTCGCGCTGCAGACGCTCGGCCAGCCAGGCGCCCCCGGAAGTGATCCCGACCAAATGCATGCCAGGGCGAAACAGGGTGCGCACGCCCTCAAGTAACTCAAGGTACAGGCCTTCAGCGTCCAGCGCCAATATGCTCATGGAATACTCCTTAAAAATTGTTCCAAAATAATGCAGGCAGCCATCGCATCGGCGTCGCGTGCCCCTTGTGCCAGCGCTTCGGTCGTGGTGTAACGCTCATCAACCTCAAACACAGGCAGCTTGAATCGGCCATGCAACTGGCGTGCAAAGCGCCGCGCCCGCAGCGTGTTCTCGTGCGCGGCGCCGTCCGGGTGAAAGGGCACCCCGACCACCAGCGCATCAGGCTGCCATTCCTTGAGTTGCTGGGCAATTTTGACAAAGCGCGCATCGCCTTCAGCGGCAATCGTGCCCTGCGGCTGGGCAGTACGCAACAGGCGATTGCCGACGGCAAAGCCGGTACGCTTCATACCGAAGTCAAGGGCCAGAAAAGTCTGCAAGTTCGCCGCAACGTGCACTGGGTTTTCTCCAGGAGCCGCATCCGCCAGGGGTTTAATCAAGGGTTCAGGCATGGGCTGTAACGGCAAGGGCATCTTCAAGTGCGTCATGCATGCCCGGCGTCGGGCGACAGCATCCACAGCTCCAAACCGAGCAACAGCAAGGCCTGGTCGTAACGCTGGGCCACTGGCGTGTCAAAGATGACACTGTTGCTGGCGGCCACGGTCAACCAGCTGTTGCGTGAAATTTCCGACTCCAGTTGCCCTTCGCCCCAGGCGGCATAGCCCAGCGACACCAGCACCTTGCGCGGCCCGGCTCCCGTGGAAATCGCTTCCAGCACATCCTTGGACGTGGTCATCTCCAGCCCGCCAGGAATGACCATGGTCGAGGCGTAGACCGACTCGGCCGGTTTGTCGGCATCTGCAAAAGTCGCTTCATGCAGCACAAAACCGCGCTCGGTTTGCACCGGCCCGCCCAAAAAAACGGGTGTGCTGCAGAGGTCGGCGCGGCACATGGGCAATTCGACCTTTTCAAACAGACGCTTCATGTCGATGTCACAGGGTTTGTTGATGACCAGACCGAGTGCGCCGCGCTCACTGTGCTCGCACACATAGACAACGCTGCGGGAAAAAATATCGTCCTGCAGGCTGGGCATGGCGATCAGGAAATAATTCGTCAGGTTGGTCAAGGCAAAATCTGCAGGCATGCTGCGATTTTAACGGTGATCATCAACAAGAAATTCGATTCGGGTTTGATGTGGTTTCGCCGTGATCTGCGGCTGATCGACAACGCCGCCCTGCGCCTATTTTGGCGCACGATGCGGCACTCGAACTGACCCTGCAACGCTACGCCGCGGTCAACAAAACCAATCTGCCATTTGATTTTTTTGCTATTAATAATGCAGCTTCTTACGCTGCAACCACGGGGCTAGAGGTCTTTTCAGACCTCAACCGTTGACAGGCAATACTGCCGCACCAAGCCAATCAGCTCGTCCTCTGAATATGGCTTGCCCAGGTAATGATCCACACCGAGTTCGCGCGCGCGCTCACGATGTTTCTCGGCAATGCGTGACGTAATCATGATGATAGGCAGGTCGCGCAGTTTGGCGTCGCCTCGGATATTTCGAACCAGGTCGAAACCGTCCATGCGCGGCATCTCAATGTCAGAGAGAACGACCGCCGGCTTTTCCTCCTGCAAACGCTCCAAAGCCTGCAGGCCGTCAATGGCAAGTGCCACCCGAAAGCCCTCGCGCTTGAGCAGACGCTGGGTGACACGGCGCACCGTGATCGAATCGTCTACCACCAACACCAGGGGCGCCTGATTGACACTGGCCAGCGGCGAAGCCTGCGATGGTGTAGCGGCTTGGTCCACAGCCTGCACCGAATCCAGACTGAGGCGACGTGCTCGCTCGCCATAAACGGAGGCCAGGGCCACCGGGTTGTAGATCAAGACCACGGCCCCTGAGGCCAACACCGACATACCGGTCAGGCCCGGCAGACGGGACAATTGAGGCCCGAGGTTTTTCACCACCACTTCCTGATTACCCAGCACTTCATCGAAGTGCGCCGCAATTCTTTGGCCCGCACTGCGGAAAATCGCCACCGGCAGGGTCTTGGTGACGGCCTCGTTACTGTGAGCCGATGCCTGTAACAGAGCGCCACCCCAGAAAAACGGCACCTGTTCGCCACCAAACGCAAATACCTGGTCCTGATAGGCTCGCTCAAGATCGGCAATCGGCACCCGACGTACCATCTCGACCAGATTCGCCGACACGCCGACCACCAACTCGCCTATGCGCAACATGACCACCTGCGTCACTGCCGTGGTAAGCGGCAGCACCAGCTTGAACTTCGTTCCCTGTCCGCGCTCGGTCGAGGTTTCAATGCGGCCACCCAACGCGCTGACTTCGGAGCGCACGACGTCCATGCCAATGCCGCGACCGGCCAACTCGGTGATCTGCTCGGCGGTGGAAAAGCCGGGGGTAAAGATCAGATCGGCGGCCTCGGCATCGGTCAACGTGCCGCCCTCAGGCATCAGACCATTGGCCCGTGCCATTTCCCGGATTCGGTCCAGGTCCAGCCCGGCACCATCGTCACTGAACTCCACCGTGACATCGTTGCTTTGTTGTTGCAGATGGATGCCAATGGTACCGACCATCGGTTTCCCCGCTGCGACGCGCAGCGGCGAGTCCTCAATACCATGTGCCACCGAATTGCGCAGCAAATGTTCAAAAACGGGTGCCATGCGATCCAGCACGCCGCGATCCATATCCAGAGACCCTCCTTTGATGTCGAGCTTGACCTGCTTGTTGGCGTCCTTGCAAGCCTGGCGAACAACACCGTACAGACGGTCTGAAATTCCGTCGAACTCCACCATTCGGGTGCGCAACAGGTCACGCTGCAATTCACGGGCCTGGCGCCCCTGGGCGATCAGATCGTCCTCACTCCCCTCCACCGCACGCTGCAAGTTACGCTGCACCGTGGCGACGTCATGCACCGACTCAGCCATCATCCGCGTGAGTTCCTGCACTCGGGTAAAACGGTCAAATTCCAGCGGATCAAAACCCTGCGCGGTGTCTTTGGCCTGTGCCAGCCGAGACTGCATCTGGGACTCCGACTGCACCTCGATATCGCGCAACTGACTTCTCAAGCGATCCAGATTACCGGTAAGTTCACCCAATGACCCACGCAACTGACCCAAGCGAGCCTCCATCCGGGACCGCGTGATCATCACCTCTCCCGCCTGATTCACCAGGCGGTCCAGCAACTGTGAACGCACGCGCACAGTTTGCTGAGTTCCCGTGCGTGGCGATGCCCGGGGAATAAATCTCGATGTATCGGGTACCCCCAATTTTGCCGGTTCGATACCTGCAGCCACCACCTCGGTGAGCTCGGCTGGAGCGATCTCCGCTTGCGGCGCCGGATTGACCTCTGGCAAACTCAAGGCCTGTTCAGGCGTTGCACGCAACTGGTCAAAGTTGGCCTGTATCGCATCAAACCGAGCCAGCAGGGGCTCCAGTTGTGCCGCCAATAAAGATTCGCTCCCCATCTGCTCAATCGCGCTCTCCATGCGGTGAGTCATCTCACCCAATTGCATGGCGCCGGCCAGTCGCCCGCTGCCTTTGAGCGTATGCAGAACCCGCAGCACTTCATTGCGAGCACCCAGGTTGTCGGGGCGAGCCAGCCATTGCCTCAATGCGCCGCCGAGCTGCGGCAATAGTTCAAGCGCCTCTTCCTCAAAAATCGGGAAAAGGTCAACGTCAAGCACATCAAGTGCGTCAATAGGCTCAACTTCGGCCGCGCCAATTGCGGGGCTTGGCACAGCATCGACGTCAGGCGTTGATACGAGCGGCTCTGCAAGACCCCGATCAGACACGAGGGTGTCGGCCAGCACACCCGGACTTGCGGCTACAACCGCCAAACCAGCATCAGGAAAATCGGTCTCTGCAATTGCAGGGGGGATTGCGAGCGACTCTGCTTCTGGCACGACACTGTCCACGACCTGATCAAAGCCGGACGGCTCGGCAACTGCCGGCTCATCCACCAGTTGAGCGTAAACGCTGTCAACGACACCCGCTGCAACGGCCGGGAACTCGATTTCCAGAATGGCTTTCAGTGCGTCGAGCAGCGCCTGATCAGGCTCCTTGAGGAATCCAGCTGCAAATTGATGCAGCAGACGACGCATGTCTTCTGCCGCCGCCATGAATACCTGGGCGTGCTCTGGAATACCCTGAACATGAAGCCGCACGTGCTGCAAGGCGTGTTCCAGCGCCCGCGCCATTTCGGACAGGGCAAAAAAACCGACTGTTGCCGAACTGCCAGCCAAGGAATGCGCCAGTGCCACCGTCGTTTCCGAAACCGGTCGATGCAACTCCAAAGCCCATTCGCTCAGTTCTGTCAGCAAGCGCCGAGACAGCTCATCTGCCTCATTCAGGTAGACGTTGTATAGCGGGATACCAATGCGCAGCGACCCGATCACCTTGACCTGATCTTCCAGATCCAAATCCAAAAGACTGGCTTGTTGGGGCTCAGGCTGAACGTCGGCAGCTTCACTCACAAGCTCCGCAAACTCAGCCGAGAAGGTCTCCACTTCGCCCGAAACGTCCAGAATAACTGCGGCCTCATCAGGTGATGGCGTCAAGTCAGCGCTAGTGCAAAAATTGAAATCATCAAGTGCCAGTGGCTCATCCGGAACCCAAACAGCCGATGACAATCCCGTATCGCCATCGACCGCCAAGGCGAGATTGACATCAAAAGCCTGCGTCACGTCCAGATCAATAACTTGTGCTGAGACAAAATCGGCATGCGGGGTCTCATCCGGGGTTAGGCCCTGCACCTCTTCGCCCGGAAACAAAAGTTCAACTTCAATGTTGTCAAGACGCAAACCATCGGCGGCCTTGCGAAAGGCCTGCGCGTTCCACTTTGCATCTTCTCCTGCTGCAATATCCTCGACCCAACGGTCGAAGCCATGCACAGCCTTGTCTGCAAGCCTAACCAGTTCACTGCTGGCAGGCTTTTGCTCAGCCAACCAGGTATTGAGCAATTGCTCCAGGGACCAGGCGGCTTCACCAAATTCATTGAGGCCCACCATGCGCGAGCTGCCTTTGAGCGTATGAAAAGCGCGCCTCAGTGTCGTCTGTTGACCCATATCTGCGGGCTCGTCTGCCAGTGCAGAGATCGCCTCAAGCCCGGCATGAACCACTTCACGCGCTTCTTCCAGGAAGATATCCTTCAAGTCAGTTTCATCGTCATCGTCTGCTGGCTCGTCCACCACCGGACTGACAGGTTCTGGTGGCAAAACCAGCGTCGGGCCTGGCGCTTCGGCAGAAACTGCTGTTGGCAAGCTCTCAGACGGCGTTTCCGCGGCAGTCAGCGCGTCATCGAAAACGTTGTCAACGCCAGGCACTGATGTGCTCTCTGCGGTCCGGTCGCCCGTCTTTTCACGCCCCATCAGCGGCTTGAACTCACCCAATTCCTCGTCGTACACAAAAAGTTTCTTGGCCAGCGTGCGCTGGTAACTTAGCATATCAATCAGAAACCCAAGGGCTCCTAGGCTGTTGCCCAGCTTTTCAAAAACGCCAGCGCGCGCGGCATCAGCATCAATATCGTCAACCAGAAATTTCTCGACACTGTCACGCATGCGCAGCGTTGCAAGGGCTGCCTGATCAAGACCCAAAACCGAGAAAACTCCCCGCATCTGGGCCAACTGACTAGGCACCTCGTGCAAAGGAACCTTATCAAGAGGATTACGAAAGAATGAATCCAGCGATTTTTCAACACCCCCAAGCGTCGTTCGCAACTCGTCAACGACACTGCCCATGATCTGACGATCACTGACCCTGCGATACAACTCCTCCATCCAAGCCTCGAGCGGCTCCGGTTGCCCGCCCGCGTTGACCTTCTCCATCCGGGCTGCAAGACTGGTGCTGCGCTCCTTCATCTGCGAGTCGGTCGGATCCAGATCGTCATAGGCGGCCTCGAGATACAGCACAACAGTCGCAACTTCCATGGCAAGTGCGGGGGCAGGCGCCTCACCTGACAGCGCTGTCTTTTCGATCGCCTGCGTCAATGCCCGCACCAAATCAGCACTCTCCGGATGCATTTTTAATACTGAATCGGTCACCAGACTGAATTGGTCAAGGGCCACCTTCAAGCGGTTGGTATCGCCCCCGGCAAGCGCAGACCAGGTTTCGGTGGCAGCCGCAATACGCTTGCGGGCCTGAACCAGTAGCGCTGGATCGAAACGACCAAACTGAGGCCGTTCATAATCAAATGATTTCGTCTGGGTCAACCCATACGCGGCGCGAACTGCAGCCAGTACGGGCGCGTCGGCCGTCAGCGCAGGCACTGCTTGCGCACAAAAAAACAGCAAATCCTGTACCAATCGCTCGGAAATTCCCGGCTCACCCCGGGCCAGGGTCCGGTACTGAAGAAGAATTCGGGAAGCTGCCAGCTTGCCGTAAACATCAGAGGGGCATAGACCCAAAGACAGAGCTTCAAAATAGGCCGCGGCAATCTTCCAGAAAACGCGTGCTTCTAGCCCACTTTGAGCCGCTGCAAACCCCTGACTAATACCACACATGGCTTGTGCAGCGGCCACATCGCCTGACTTGACGATCTTCAGAACGGCCATGTCAAGGCGGGTTCGAACCGATGAATCATAGGCCAGTGCCACCGCTTCTTGTGGCAAAACGACATCAATCCAGCGCAATTCGAGTGGCCACAAGTCCGCCGGATGAACACGATCATTGCCCACCAGCTCCAAAACATCGCGGTACTGGGGAAACAGGGCCACCGGCGAAGCATTTTTGCCCTTGAGGACGCCTTCCAGATATTCAGTCAGCGCAAAACTGGCACGCTCTACCTTATTCGCGGCCTCGTCGCTGCACAGCTCGGGGTGTTGCACAAATCGCTGCGCCAGCGCTTCCATGGATCGCAATATCTTGGCCGGGGCTGGCATGCCTACCATCTCCAGGGCGCCAACGGCCTGATGCAGTTGTTGGCGGGCGATGCGCAACTGGCTGGCATCCAGCGCAGCCAGATCAGAGCCACGTGCCAACTCGGCATCACGAACGAACCGGCGAAGGGCTTTGATCGCACCAGTCAACGATTTGCGCAGCTCTTCGAGAACCCAGGCCAAAGGCCCAAGGTCGTGGGTCGCCGGTTCATTGGCGCCGGTCGGGGCAGCGTTTACTTGCATGGGATCGTGCGCTCCTGGGGGAACAAATTCAGATTGATGAGAGTCAGGCAATCTTGAACCGTGACACTGACTGGCGCAACTCTTCAGCCATTTTCGAGAGCTCGCGGACTTGGGCTGCGGTGGAACGCGTCCCCTCACCCGTCTGTTCGGTAACCGCAAAAATGTGTTGAATATTGTCAGCCACCACGTTAGCCAGGTTCGCCTCGCGGGAGGTTGAATTGGAAATTTGTTCGATCAGCTCCGCCAGACGTCGGGACACCTGGTCAATTTCAGTCAACGCGGTACCGGCGTTGTCCGACAGCTTGGCGCCTTCCACTACCCCTTGGGTTGACCGCTCCATGGCACCCACCGCATCCTGGGTGTCGGTCTGAATCGCTTTAACCAGTGCCGAAATTTGACGCGTCGCATCGGCTGATCGTTCGGCAAGCCGTTGTACTTCCTCGGCCACCACCGAGAAACCCCGCCCGGCTTCACCGGCCGACGCGGCCTGAATGGCGGCGTTGAGCGCCAACACGTTGGTCTGCTCGGTAATGTCGGAAATCAGCTCTGTGATTTCACCAATTTCCTGGGACGACTCACCCAGGCGCTTGATGCGCTTGGAGGTCTCCTGTATCTGGTCCCGAATCGAGTTCATGCCACCAATGGTGTTTTGCACCGCCTTCAAACCCACCTCCGCAGCCTGCAGAGACTGCCTGGCAACCGAGGCGGATTCCTGTGCCTGCACAGAAACGTCATTGATCCGTGAAGCCATATCCACTACCGAGCGACCAGTTTCCCGAATTTCATGCAATTGTTCATTAGAGGCTGCTAACAGCTCGGTTGAAGTTGTGTCCACGTCAGCGGTAGTCTGCGCCACACGGGTGACCGTGCTTTGCACGTTACCCACCAGAGATCGCAGCTCTTCCACCGTGTAATTCACGGAATCGGCGATGGCCCCCGTGATGTCCTCTGTCACAGTCGCTTCTTGCGTCAGATCGCCTTCGGCGACAGTTTGCAACTCATTCATCAAACGCAAAATAGCCGCCTGGTTGGCATCGTTCACCCGTTTCGCCTCCTTCTCCTGGCGCTCGGCTTCCAGGCGTTGCGCTTCGGCCGCGACCTGACGCTTGCGGCTGTCAAGCAATTGAACATAAGACAAGCCGCCAGCACAAAGCAGCGCCAGCAAAACAGAACCTACCAGCATCGACAAAGCACCAGCCCCAAGACCTGCTTTTGATGACAGTTTGCGTTGCAACTCTTCAAGACTTCGACGCAGAGGTTCGCTGTCCGCAATAATGGAAACCTGTGCTTCACGAGCCGAAACCAGCCCCTGCAGATTACCCAAAATGGCACCTGCCTGCTTTCGGGTCTCCTCAAAGAGATTAATCAAGGCAGACAACTGCTCACGCGTTTGCGGGTCTTTCGTGGCGACCAAACGCAACTCGGGACTACCATCAAGCATGCCTTGAGCGATCTCCTTGAACGAGTTCAAGTCCTTGCCCAGCAGAAAAACCGCCTCCGGACTCACACCCTCAGCCGTCAGGAACTCATTTGAAGACTTGCCGATACGCTGTGTCAACATCACCAACTGACCGGCCGCCGATATCTCCGTGGCGGCGGCGTTTTGTTGCAACTTGAGGGAGGACACAGTCTCTGCTATTTCCAGTAGATCTGAAGATTGCCGATTAATCAACCGAAGCGCGGTACCTACCTGTGTCAAGATTTTTTGCTGCCCTAAGACAATCGCCGCATTCTTTTCTGCCCGCTCCACCAGCGGCGTGATTTTGTCAAGCTCCGGCGAGTAATCCGGACTCAAGGCACTCAAACCCATTTGCTCATCACCGGCTTTCAAACCACGTACTGACTTGGCTAAAACGCCCGAGCTATCCACCACGTCGGGAAAGGCCTCTGCACCACCCACCAAGGCCTGGGAAACCGACTTCGCCAGACGCTGTGACTGCATCAGCGACTGTCCCGTGGCCCCTAATTGCTGCGCCACCTTGTTCGCCTGGTTTAAGGCAAACAAAGTCACAACTACTAGCAAAACCAACGCCAGACCCAGCAGAATCGAAAGCAAGCGCTGATGCTGGACTACCGTTTTCTGCCCCAAAATCGGAAGGGCGATCAGGTTGGTCGCCCCTTCATCAATCCCCTCACCCTTGTCCCCAGTGGACTGCTCTGGGGCAACCGGTCCTTTTTGTCTGGATTCTGTTGCGCCCGTCATTTGACCCATCTCCATCGGATAGATGGTGGCGCCCGGCACGCCAAGGCTCAAGCGGGAATCTTGATCAGACTCGGGTACTTTTTTGACAAAAAAATTTTTCAGTTGATCAACGACGGACATGATGAAACCCTAGGTAAAACTTAAGCGCTAATGCTGAGAAATTCTGGAAGTTGAGACAAAAACTGCAAGTTGATTTCCTGCCAATGCGCGCCGTTGCGGTCAGTAAACCGGGTGCCAAAAAAAACCGGAGAACCCTCGGGTGGCGTCTCGGCACCGGTAAACGCATCACGCTTGCGAAGTCCGGCCAGACCGTCCACCATCAAAGCACAATTGAGATTCAGCGCCGAATTGATCGTGATGACACTGGACTCAGCGAGCGACTGTTCGGTTCTGCCCCGAGTCGATCCGTCGTTCATGAAACTTGCCAGATCGACAACGCCAAAAAGGCCACCACGAAGATTGACAACGCCCATGAACCATTGACGGCAATAGGGGACAGCCTGAACGTTGATCAGTGGAAATATCTCACCGGATTGCGCCAGCGGAAGCAGGTAGTTTGACTCGCCCGCCTTGACAGCCAGCCACGCAACTGACACATCCCCAGAGCGAGCCGCCTGCAATCGACTGGCAAGGCGGCTCTGGAGTTCTCGAAGTGCTTCGCGATTAGCCATGCGATCTTGAGAATTTCAGCCCAGTGCCTTGATCTTGGCCAACAACTCGGCTGCATCAACCGGTTTGGTGATGTAGTCGCGCGCGCCTTGGCGCATACCCCATACCCTGTCTGTCTCCAAACTTTTGCTGGTGCAAATGATGATCGGAATGTCCGAATACTCGGACGTACGATTAATGGACCGCGTCAACTGAAAGCCGTTTTGGCCCGGCATCACCACGTCCATGAGGATCAGATCGGGTTTTTCTTCTGCGAGACGGCGCAGCGCTTCATCAGCGCCCTCTGCCGTGCGCACCGACATGCCGTTTTTTTGCAACAAATTGGTCATGAACATCAACTCGGTTTTTGAGTCGTCCACGATCAGCACTTTATGGATAGCCATTAATTAACTCCTTGCGTCAGCTTGCCGAACTGTTGTACCGCTTGCAACAATTGATCTTTGGTAAATGGTTTTGTCAAATAATCTTGCGCGCCTACCATGCGTCCACGTGCTTTGTCAAAAACACCGTCTTTGGAAGACAGCATGACAATAGGCACATCTGAATACTTGGCATTTCGCTTGATGATCGCACAGGTCTGGTAGCCATCCAATCTAGGCATCAGGATGTCGCAGAAAATGAGATGGGGCTGGTAGTCATTGACTTTTGCCAAGGCATCAAAACCATCTTCGGCAAGCATGACTTCATGCCCGCCCTGCTTCAAAAAAATCTCGGCACTACGCCGGATGGTGTTGCTGTCGTCAATCACCAGAACTTTGAAAGTCGATCCAGTCGTATTCACAAAACAATGCTCCTGAATTGGTGATAAATCTTAGCGATAGTACACATTTCAATAACGGCGCCTAAATTTGTACCATTTCGAAATCTTCCTTGCGGGCACCACATTCAGGGCAAGTCCAGTTGACAGGCACTGCACTCCATACTGTCCCTGGGGCAACGCCGTGATCGGGATCCCCCCTGTCTTCGTCATAGATCCATCCACAAATCAGACACATCCATGTTTTGGTCAATTTCACAGCTTAAAGGGCCTTCGAATAGAATGCAAGCACCGAAAAAAAAGCGGCATTCGCAATGCTTCGCCGCACGCCACGCTATGTGATATTTTGCCTGAAGAAACACACTGGCCCGCTCACACCAGCCCCCATGGTTTCCCTAGTAGCCAAATACTTGAACGAGTCATTGGCAAAGGTCCGCCAAACCAGCGCGTTGCCCTCAACTTCTTTTTTATCCCCACTCTGAAACTCCTTCCCCATGACACTCAACACTGATAACAACCAAATTCTGTTCGAACGTGCCAAACGCGTGATCCCCGGTGGTGTCAATTCACCGGTCAGGGCCTTCAAGGCAGTTGGCGGCACGCCACGTTTTATCAAACGCGCCCAAGGCGCCTATTTCTGGGATGCCAATGACCAGCGCTACACCGACTTTATTGGCTCTTGGGGCCCCATGATTCTGGGACACGGGCACCCGAAGGTCGTACAAGCGGTGCAGGCCGCTGTACTTGAGGGTTTTTCTTACGGCGCGCCGACTGAACGCGAAGTCGAACTGGCCGAAGAAATTCTGCGCCTGGTTCCCTCCATGGACATGGTGCGGCTGGTCAGTTCTGGCACCGAGGCCGCTATGAGCACCATTCGCCTGGCGCGCGGCGCCACCGGGCGCAGCAAGCTCATCAAGTTTGAAGGCTGCTACCACGGTCATGCTGATGCGCTTTTGGTGAAGGCTGGTTCAGGTCTGGCCACGTTTGGCAACCCCACCAGCGCCGGCGTGCCGCCTGAGGTGGTGCAACACACGCTGGTGCTGGAATACAACAACATTCAGCAATTAGAGGAGGCCTTTGCCATGCAGGGCAGTGAAATTGCCTGCCTGATGATGGAACCAATTTGCGGCAACATGAACTTTGTGCGCGCTAGCGTGCCATTTGTGAAACGCTGCCGCGAGCTCTGCACCCAGTACGGCGCACTGCTGGTTTTTGACGAGGTAATGACTGGATTCCGGGTGGCGCTGGGCGGCGCACAAAGCGTTTATGCCAAGGAAATCCCCGGTTTTGAGCCCGACATGACGGTGATGGGCAAGGTGATTGGCGGTGGCATGCCGCTGGCCGCCTTTGGCGCCAAACGCGCTGTCATGGAACATCTGGCGCCCTTGGGAACGGTCTATCAGGCCGGCACACTGTCAGGCAACCCGGTAGCGACCGCCTGCGGCCTGGCCACCCTGCGCGAAATCAGCAAACCCGGGTTTTATGAAAATCTTGCGCGCACAACTCGCTCACTGATTGACGGCCTGAAAGCTGCAGCGGCCGCCGAAGGCGTTGCTTTTAGCGCCGACTGCGAAGGTGGCATGTTCGGCTTCTTCCTGCTGGATACCTTGCCGCAAAATTACGTCCAGGTCATGAAATCCGACAGCGCCCGCTTTAATCAACTTTTTCACGGATTGTTGGATCGCGGTGTGTACATTGCACCGGCCTTGTATGAGGCGGGGTTCGTGAGCGCCGCTCACACCGATGAAGACATTGCAGCCACCGTGGCAGCGGCGCGCGAGGTGTTCAAGATGATTTCAAAATAACAGGGTCAAATTTCCGCCCGACATGGCTCAACACCCCAACCAAAATTCAACCATCGGCTAGAGTGCCTTGATCAAGACGCAAGAAAAAAGCCCCGGCTCCAATGAGGAACAAGGGCTTATTTTTTAGATATTTTTGCAGTCATAGAGACCATCAAAAATCTGCCATTTGGCGGAAACGGAGGGATTCGAACCCTCGATGAGGCTCTACACCCCATACTCCCTTAGCAGGGGAGCACCTTCGGCCACTCGGTCACGTTTCCTGAACTGGCTAGATTATCTCATGAGTCGGACGGTATTTTCAGCAGGCGCCTGCTCAAGCCCAAATGCCTTGTGCAATGCGCGCACGGCCAGTTCCATGTACTTCTCGTCAATCACCACTGAGGTCTTGATCTCGGAGGTTGAAATCATCTGAATGTTGATGCCTTCTTCACTCAGGACGCGAAACATTCTGCTGGCCACTCCCACATGACTGCGCATGCCGATGCCGACGATCGACACTTTGCAGATCTTGGTGTCGCCCACCACCTCCTGAGCCCCCAGCTTGGGCAGCACTTTTTCTTTCAGCAAATCGACGGTCTTGGCATATTCACCCCGGTTGACTGTGAAGCTGAAATCGGTCTTGCTATCTTTGCTGATGTTCTGAATGATCACATCGACATCAATATTGGCATCTGCCACGGCGCCCAGAATCTGGTAGGCAATACCGGGCTTGTCGGGCACGCCCAGGACGGAGATTTTGGCTTCCTCGCGGCTGAACGCAATGCCGGAAACAATGGCTTGTTCCATGTGTTCGTCTTCCTCAAAAGTGATCAAGGTGCCGGAGGCGGCTTCCTCGTTGATATCAATATCCCACGGCGTAAAGCTGCTCAAAACACGCAGCTTGACTTTGTATTTGCCGGCAAATTCGACCGACCGAATCTGCAGCACTTTGGAGCCCATGGAGGCCATTTCCAGCATCTCCTCAAAGCTCACGGTCTGCAGGCGGCGTGCCTCGGGCACCACACGGGGGTCGGTGGTATAGACACCATCCACATCGGTGTAAATCAGGCATTCATCGGCCTTCATG
>DATCIC010000209.1:0-5750 GCA_036508025.1 Rhodoferax sp.
GTGCCAGCGTGTCGAAACCGGGATCTGAGTAGCCGGGCATGGGGTTCCTTTCTTCTTGCGGAGGTCGTGTTCATTATCCAGTCAAGATTGATCTGCCTTGGGCTGACCATCTGGGATAATTCTGCGCATGAGCGGCAACACCTTCGGCAAACTATTCGCAGTCACCAACTTTGGTGAATCCCACGGCCCGGCCATTGGCTGCGTGATTGACGGCTGCCCTCCCGGCATGGCGCTGAGTGAGGCTGACATTCAACCCGATCTGGACCGGCGCCGCCCCGGCACCTCCAAGTTCGTGACCCAGCGCAACGAGCCTGACGCGGTCGAAATCTTGTCCGGCGTCTATGAAGGCAAAACCACCGGCACGCCAATCTGCTTGCTGATCAAGAACACCGACCAGCGCAGCAAGGATTACGGCAACATCCTGCAGACTTTCAGGCCTGGTCATGCCGACTACACCTATTATCAAAAATACGGTATCCGCGACCCACGCGGTGGTGGACGTTCCTCCGCGCGCCTGACAGCACCGATGGTGGCCGCCGGTGCGGTGGCCAAGAAATGGCTGGCCGAGCACTATGGCACGATGTTTCGCGGCTGCATGACGCAGATCGGCGAGTTGCCAATTGCATTTGAATCCTGGGAGTTTGTGCCTGAGAACCCATTCTTTGCCCCGGTGGCCGATGTCTCTAGACTCGCAGACTACATGGAGGCGCTGCGCAAGGCCGGCGATTCCTGCGGCGCGCGCATTCGCGTCTCGGCCTCGAACGTGCCGGTGGGGCTGGGCGAGCCGCTGTTTGACAAGATGGACGCGGACATTGCCTACGCCATGATGGGCATCAATGCCGTCAAGGGTGTGGAAATTGGCGCCGGTTTTGCCAGCGTGGCGCAGCGCGGCAGCGCGCATGGCGATTCATTGTCGCCAGATGGTTTCAGATCGAACAATGCCGGAGGGGTGCTGGGGGGCATCAGCAGCGGGCAGGACCTGGAGGTGTCGATGGCCATCAAACCCACCAGTTCAATCCTGAGCCCACGCGAGTCGATTGACATCGCGGGCCATTCCACCGAAGTCAGCACCAAGGGCCGCCATGACCCCTGTGTCGGCATTCGGGCCACGCCGATTGCGGAGGCCATGCTGGCGCTGGTGGTGATGGAACACGCACTACGGCATCGGGCGCAATGCGGTGACGTGACAGTGCACCTGCAGCCTATCAAAGCATCAGCCTAAGATCAGATACGTCTGCTCTGCCCGTGCGCAGGCCACGGATATCCGTGATACCTGCGCAGCGGGTGTCAAGAACTGACCAGTCCTCAGGCCTTTTTGGCGTAAGCGCTACACCAGCCCTTGGCGGCCACTTGCTTACCGGCGAACAGCGGGCAAGGACCCGATGCAGCGCCCGCCTTACCTTGGTACAGCGCACAATTGCCGCACTGCTGACCAGCCGCAAACTTGGGGAATTTCACCTTATCCGCCTTGGTGGCGTCCGCCACATAGCCCAGCGCCTTGGCTTGGACATCGGTTGCGGCAACCAGGGGAAGGTCAGCGGCGATGGCGCTAGCGCCCACCAGGGCGCTAGCGCTCAAACTAAGTTGCACAATAAATTCGCGACGATTGCTCATGAAATGTTTCCTAAATGGTTAAGTATTGACTAGACGTTGGCCCTTGGCCTCGCTTAGGCAGCATGATTCTATCGACTCACCGCTTTCGAGCTGCCCGCGTTTTCACCAATACCCTTTCAAGACACAGAAGCCGCCCATAGGCGGCTTCTATGACACTGCCCAGCAGCTTACTTGCTACCAGGCACCTTGCCTTCGACGCCCTTGACGAAGAAGTTCAAGCCACTGAGAAACTTGTCATCAGCCACTGCATCCTTCGCAACCTGCACCTTGCCGGTGTTATCCAGGATCGGGCCCTTCCAGATGGCAAAGCTGCCATCAGCCAGGCCCTTCTTCACCTCTTCCACTTTGGCTTTGGTCTCGGCCGGCACATCTTCGGCAATGGACACAATGTCAATCGCGCCTTCTTTCACACCCCACCAGGAATGACCGCCACCGGCCCACTTGCCTTCCAGCGCGTCTTTGGTGGACTTGATGTAGTACGGACCCCAGTTGATCACTGCAGACGCCAGATGCGCTTTCGGGCCATAAGCGGTCATGTCAGAGTCCCAACCAAACGCGCGCTTACCCTTGGCCTCGGCGGTCTTGAGCACAGCCGGCGAATCGGTATTCTGGAACAGCACGTCAGCGCCGCCATTGATCAGGCTGGTGGCGGCTTCGGTTTCTTTCGGCGGGTCAAACCAGCCATTCACCCACACCACTTTGGTTTTAATCTTGGGGTTGCTGCTTTGTGCACCGAGTGTGAAGCTGTTGATGTTGCGGATCACTTCTGGAATTGGCACCGATGCCACCACACCCAATGTATTGGTTTTGGTCATCTTGCCAGCGATCACACCTGCCATGTAGGCACCTTCATAAGTGCGGCTGTCGTAGGTGCGCATGTTCTCGGCCTGCTTGTAGCCCGTGGCATGTTCAAACTTGACATCCTTGTTGTCTGCTGCCACTTTAAGCATGGGCTCCATATAGCCAAAAGTGGTGCCAAAGATCAGCTTGTTGCCCTGCCCGGCCATGTCGCGCAACACACGTTCAGCGTCGGCGCCCTCTGGCACGCTTTCGACATACGAGGTTTTTATCTTGTCACCAAATTCTTTTTCCAACGCCTTGCGGCCGTTGTCATGCGCAAAGGTCCAGCCACCGTCACCCACCGGGCCGACGTAGGCAAATGCAATTTTCAAGGGTTCAGGCTTGGGCGCGGGTGCCGAGGCAACCGGCGCTGGGGCAGGTACGGGTGCGGGCTCTTCCTTTTTGCCGCAGCCCACCAGCGCAGCAGCAGCCACGGCGGTAAAGGCAGCGATTTTTAGCGAGAGTTTTTGCAGGTCGGTCATGTCAATTCTTTCTTTAGCGAAGTGGGTGACGGGTAAAAAACTCGATTATGAACCGGGAAAATCAGGAATCCGGGTAGAACGGCTTGCCAATCGAGGTCGGCATGTTGATGCGGATCCACTGCGGATTACGCGAGATCAGCGCCAGCACCAGAATGGTTGACAGATAAGGCAACATGGTCAGGAACTGGCTGGGAACCTCCACCCCGATCCCCTGCAAGTGAAACTGCAACATGGTCACGCCGCCAAACAGATACGCACCCAGCAGCACACGCGCCGGACGCCAGGTCGCAAACGTGGTCAGGGCCAAGGCAATCCAGCCTTTGCCCGCCACCATGCCTTCCACCCACAGCGGGGTGTACACAATCGAAATATAGGCACCAGCCAGTCCGCACAAGGCGCCCCCGGCCACCACCGCCACGAGACGGATACGGCGCACCGGGTAGCCCAGGGCATGCGCGGATTCCGGGTTTTCACCCACACTGCGCAAAATCAGGCCGGCACGGGTACGGTACAAAAACCAGATCAGGCCCAGCGCAAAAAGAGCCGTCAGGTACACCAGCGGATGGTGCCGGAACAAAGCCGGACCGAACCAGGGAATATCCGACAGGTAAGGAATGGCAAAGCTGGGGCGCGGCGGCATCTTTTCCTGCACATAGCCGATGCCGACAAAAGCAGAAAAACCAGCACCAAACAAGCTCACAGCCAGACCGGTCGCATATTGGTTGGCATTGAGCCAGATCACCAGACCACCGAAAACCAGCGCCAGCACGGCCCCCGCACCCATACCGGCGGCAAAGCCCAGCCAGTCACTGCCCGAATGGACGACCGCCGCAAAACCGGCAATGGCCGCGCACAGCATCATGCCCTCCGCGCCCAGATTGACAATGCCCGCTTTTTCATTGATCAACAAGCCCAGCGACGCCAGCGCCAGCACGGTGCCCGCGTTCAGGGTGGCCGCCATCAGCAGTGCATAAGACTCCATCATTTGCCCCACTTCAAGCGGTAATTTACCAACGTGTCGCACGCCAGCAAGGAGAACAGCAACAAGCCCTGAAACACGCCCGTGAGCGACTTGGGCAAGCCCAAACGCGACTGCGCGAGCTCACCGCCGATGTAGAACATACTCATCAAAATGCTTGAGAACACCATGCCCACCGGATGAAGACGCCCCACAAAAGCGACGATGATGGCGGCAAAGCCGTAACCGGCCGGCACATAGGGCGTCAGTTGACCAATGGGCCCAGCCACTTCCAGCGCACCGGCCAGCCCGGCCGTGCCGCCCGACACCAGTAACGCCACCCACAGCGCGCGGCGCGAGGAAAAACCGGCATAACGGGCCGCCGCCGGGGCCAAGCCGCCCACTTGCTGCGCGAAACCAGCGCGGGTGCGAAATAAAAATATCCAGGTCCCGACCACGCCCGCCAACGCCAGAAACACACCCATGCTGACTCGCGAGCCCTCAAACAAACGCGGAATTCGGGTGACCAGATCGAAGGTCTTGCTCTGCGGAAAGTTATAGCCCTGCGGGTCTTTCCAGGGCCCCGACACCAGGTAGCTCAGCACCTGCACCGCCACATACACCAGCATCAGACTCACCAATATCTCGTTGGCGTTGAAGCGGTCACGCAACCAGGCCGTGATGCCGGCCCAGAACATGCCGCCCAGCACACCGGCCACCAGGATCGGCAGCACAATCCAGCGGCCCGTGCTCTGGTCGGCCAGTAAAGCCACGCCGCTGGCGGCGATGGCGCCCAGCACATACTGGCCTTCAGCGCCAATATTCCAGACATTGGAGCGGAAACACACCGCCAGGCCCAGCGCAATCAGCAGCAAGGGCGTGGCCTTGACCGCCAACTCACCCAGTGCGTAAGCGCTTCGGATGGGTTCCCAGAAGAAGACGCTGAGTGCACTGACCGGGTCTTTGCCCAGTGCCGTGAACAGCAGGACACCCATCGTGACGGTCACCAGCAATGCCAGCACAGGCGAGGCATAGCTCCACAGCGCGGAAGGTTGTGGTCTGGCTTCAAGCCTCAGCATGTGCCACCTCCATATTCCACAAACCGCTCATCCACTCACCTACTTTTTCCACCGTGGCCTGCCCAATCGGCAGCGAGGGCGACAGTCGACCCAAAGCGATCACATGCAGGCGGTCACTGAGTTCAAACAGTTCATCCAATTCTTCGCTCAGCACCAGCACCGCGCAGCCGGCATCGCGCAGTTCCAGAATTTCGTTTCGAATCTGCGCCGCTGCTCCCACATCGACGCCCCAGGTGGGTTGCGACACGACAAACAGCTTGGGATTCGCATCAATCTCACGACCGACGATAAATTTCTGCAAATTGCCACCCGACAAGGAGCGCGCCACGGCGCGCGGGCCACTGGCCTTGACGTTGAACCGTTTGATGATGCTTGATGCCTGCGCTTCAAGTTGTGCCACCCTGATCCAGCCACCGCCCCAGTGCGGGAAGGCAATGGCTTCATGGCGCGTGAGCAGCAGGTTATGCGCCAGCCCCAGCGTAGGCACGGCACCGCGACCCAAGCGTTCTTCAGGCACAAAATGCAGGCCCAGCTTGCGCCGCCCACCCGGGTGCAGGCGCGACACATCAGCGTCGCCAATCAGAATCGACCCCGGCCTGGCGCGCACATCTTCACCCGACAAGGCATAGAGCAATTCCCTTTGACCATTGCCGGAAACCCCGGCGATGCCCAGCACCTCGCCCGCGCGCACCTCCAGCGTGATGCCGACCAGGTCCACGCCAAACTGGTCGGCGCGAGCCAGCGTCAGGTCTTGCACCCGTAGCAGCGGCGCCCCCA
>DATCIC010000210.1:0-4198 GCA_036508025.1 Rhodoferax sp.
GCAACTGGTAGCCGTCGGCAATGGCACGGCCCGACGGGCGCTCGATGAATGGGAACTCTTCCACCAAACCCATGCGCAGCGACTTCATGCGCAAAATAACCCCCGCCAGTGATGACCGCAGGATTTCCGGGTCGGTAAAGCGCGGCCGGCCGTTGAAATCTTTCTCGTCATAGAGCCGGATGCAAATGCCATTGGCGACCCGGCCGCAGCGCCCGGCGCGCTGGTTGGCGGAAGACTGGCTGATCGGCTCCACCAGCAACTGCTCCACTTTGCTCCTGAAACTGTAGCGCTTCATGCGCGCGGTGCCGGCGTCAATCACGTAGCGGATGCCCGGCACGGTGAGCGAGGTTTCGGCCACGTTGGTGGCCAGAATGATGCGCCGCCCGGTGTGGCCGTCGAAAATGCGGTCCTGCTCCGCCTGGCTCAGGCGCGCAAACAGCGGCAGCACTTCGGCGTTGCGAAACACAGGCTGGTGGCTCAGGTGGCCGCGCAGGTGATCCGCCGCCTCGCGGATTTCGCGCTCGCCGGGCAAGAACACCAGAATGTCGCCACTGTTGTGCACATCGCGCCACAACTCGTCCACGCCGTCGGCAATGGCCGAGTTGAGGTCGTAGTCGCGTGATTCTTCGAACGGCCGGTAGCGCTGCTCCACCGGGAACATGCGCCCCGACACCATGATGACCGGTGCAGGACCACTACGGGAAGCAAAGTGGTCGGCAAAACGCTGCGCGTCGATCGTGGCCGAGGTCACGATGATCTTCAGGTCGGGTCGACGCGGCAGGATCTGGCGCAGGTAGCCCAGAAGAAAATCAATATTGAGCGAGCGTTCGTGCGCCTCGTCGATGATGATGGTGTCGTAGGCTTTCAGCAGCGGGTCGGTTTGCGTCTCGGCCAGCAAGATGCCGTCGGTCATCAGCTTGACCGAGGTGTCGCGGCTGAGCCGGTCCTGAAACCGCACCTTGAAGCCCACCACATCGCCCAGCGTTGTTTTCAGCTCTTCGGCAATGCGTTTGGCGACACTGCTGGCGGCAAGACGACGCGGCTGGGTGTGGCCGATCAATTTGGCATGTTGACCCGCTGGGTAGTTCAGCTTGCCGCGCCCCATGGCCAGGGCGATCTTTGGCAGCTGGGTGGTCTTGCCCGAGCCGGTTTCGCCGCACACGATGATGACCTGATGCTGCTCCAGCGCGGCCATGATCTCGTCGCGTTTACCCGACACGGGCAGGGATTCGGGGAACTCGATTTGGAGGGGCAAAGCAGTCAAGGCAATAACTTCGTAGAGAATCGGGGATTATCCCAGCCCTTGTCCCCCCTTTATCCCCGCTGCATTCGCATGACCTCTGTTTTCAACTTCACCTTTGTGCCCTGGTTTCGATCGGTGGCACCTTACATCCATAAATTTCGTCACCAGACGTTTGTGGTCGGCATTGCGGGTGAGGCGATTGCGGCCGGCAAGTTGCAACACCTGGCGCAAGACCTGGCGATGATTCAGAGCATGGGCGTCAAGATTGTGCTGGTACATGGTTTTCGGCCTCAGGTGACCGAGCAGCTCAAGGCCAAGGGCCATACGGCGCGCTATTTCCATGGCATTCGCATCACTGACGAGGTGTCGCTGGACTGCGCCCAAGAGGCCGCAGGCCAATTGCGTTACGAAATTGAAGCCGCATTCAGCCAGGGCCTGCCCAACACGCCGATGGCAGGCGCTACCGTGCGCGTGATTTCAGGCAATTTCCTCACAGCCCGACCGGTTGGCATTGTGGACGGCGTGGACTTTCAACACTCGGGTGTGGTGCGCAAAATTGACACCGCAGGCATCATGCGCTCGCTGGACATGGGCGCGCTGGTGTTGATGTCCCCGTTTGGTTTTTCGCCCACCGGTGAGGCGTTTAACCTGACCATGGAAGAGGTCGCCACCTCAGTGGCCACTGCCTTGCAGGCCGATAAACTCATTTTTGTGACCGAAATCCCTGGCATTCGTATCCACCCGGAGCAGCCAGAGAGTGAAGACAACCCGATTGACACCGAGTTACCGCTCGCCACTGCCGAAAAAATGTTGACTGAATTGCCCGCGGCCAACCAGCCCACCGATACCGCGTTTTACCTGCAGCACTGCGTCAAGGCCTGCAAAAGCGGTGTCGAGCGCAGCCACATCATCCCGTTTGCAGTGGATGGCGCCATCCTGCTGGAGGTTTATGTGCATGACGGCATTGGCACCATGGTGGTGGACGAAAAGCTGGAGAGCCTGCGCGAAGCCACGGTGGACGACGTGGGCGGTATCCTGCATCTGATCGAGCCGTTTGAGAAAGACGGCACGCTGGTCAAGCGCAGCCGTACCGAGATCGAGCGTGATGTCGGCAACTACACGGTGATTGAGCACGACGGTGTGATTTTTGCCTGCGCCGCGCTCTACCCCTACCCGGAGGCGCGCACCGGCGAAATGGCGGCGCTCACGGTGTCGCCCCAGGTGCAAGGCGAAGGTGATGGCGAGCGGGTTTTAAAGCGCATTGAGCAACGCGCCAAGGTCACCGGGCTGGAGAGCATTTTTGTGCTGACCACCCGCACCACGCACTGGTTCCTGAAACGCGGCTTTGTGCTGGTGGACCCGGACTGGCTACCTGACGCCCGCAAACGCAAGTACAACTGGGACCGGAAAAGCCAGGTCCTGGTGAAAAAACTGGGTAACCCTTGAGGCCGAGAAAGCGGCAAGATTCAATGAATTGAATCCGAGCTGGCTGAAGCCTTGTTGATCAGGAAACGCGGCGGCCGAGTTGCCGCCAGATCATTGCCAAGGACAGCGTGACAATGAGAGAGAAAACCAAAAATGACCAGTTGGCAATAGAGCCGCCCAGAAAGGTCCAATCGACCTTACTGCAGTCGCCACTGCCTTTGAAAATCATGGGAATAGCGCGCTGCAGCGGAAAAGTCTCGATCATTCCATAAAAGTCGCGGCCACAACTCACCACTTCAGGCGGATACCACTGCAACCAGCTTTGCCGGGCCGCCACATAAGCGCCAAACCCGCTGGAGCCCAGCATCAGCACAGCCCCCCCGAGATGCAAGCCTTTTCTGACGCTAGCCCCCGTCAATGCTGCGATGATAGCTATCAAAACAAGAGCGTAGCGCTGGACGATGCACATCGGGCAGGGTTCCAGGCCCATCACATGCTGCAGGTACTGGCCGAACGCCAGCATGCCGATGCTCGCCAGACTGACAAGCGCAAAAATGCGGCGCGGAGAATTGTCCAACCAAGCGGTCACAAGCTGAGAGCTCATCACGGTCCTTCAAGGAAAGAATCACGGGACGAAACGCCCGATGATTTGGGGCGATTTGAGGAAACAAGTTCCCGCGCCCCTGCAAATCCGTCTGAATTCAGACGATCAGCCCGCCGCAGCCTCGTCTGCCGCTTTGCAGGAAGGTGAGCACACCGCCTGAGATTTGCCAAGTATCTTGCGCGTGACCATCTGTGAGCGAGCGCGATGCTTGCCACACAGAAAGCACGACATGGTCGCAGCCCCGAACGACGTCGCCGCCGTGAAGGGAGAACCCGATACTTTGGATTTGTAACGCAGGCCATCGGCCAGCATTTTGGTTTTTGTGTCTGCTTTTGCCATAGCGCGTATTTTACTTCAGTGGCCGATGACACGGTGACTTGTCCTTGATTCAGACCGGATGAAAGCAATGGCCACTCAAAGCTTGCTAAAGTCGTGGCTTCGCAAAAAAATCGGAAAAAGGCTCAAATGGCACGCACTGTGAACTGCATCAAACTCGGCAAGGAAGCCGAAGGACTCGACTTTCCGCCCTACCCTGGCGAACTGGGCAAGCGCATCTGGGAGAGCGTAAGCAAGCAAGCCTGGGCCGACTGGCTGAAACATCAGACCATGCTGGTCAATGAAAACCGCCTCAATCTGGCGGATGCCCGGGCCCGTCAGTACTTGGCGCGTCAGATGGAGAATCACTTTTTTGGTGGTGGTGCCGACGCCGCCCAGGGTTACGTGCCGCCCAGCGCTTGAAGCTGTTTATGCATGGTTGAGCTTGCGGCGGCCACTTGCTTGCATGGATGCGGCCTACCACAGGCCTGGCGTGAGCAAGAAGCCTGGCGCATCCTGGAAACCCGTTTTGGTCAGGGGCTTCATTTTCTGAATACCTGGCAGGCTTGGCGCAACGACCCACAGCGGCCCAGAATGCTGCACTATGTTGC
>DATCIC010000211.1:0-3177 GCA_036508025.1 Rhodoferax sp.
TCCAGCCTGCTGGTGCCGCGCCCAACCGAATTGGTCGCCGATGTCGCCGAGCATGTGGCTGACAACGGCCAGCTGTCTCTGGCGCCCGATGCGATACTGAAACGCAACGTGCTCAAGGCTGGCAAAAAGGATTCGGTAGCCAGCCTGGCCAGGCGCTACCGGGTCAGCCCCGCCAGTGTCGCCGAATGGAACAAGGTCAGCGCGTCGGCGGTTTTCAAGGCCGGACAACAGGTGGTGATGTTTCTGCCAGTACGGGCCAAGACCTTGGTTCAAAGCAAGACCCTTGGCAAGACAAAATCAACAAGCACACAGGCCCGAAGCAAGGTGAGAAAGCCAACCCGGCTTGCCAAACAACCCTAATCCCAATCACCTGCTGCCCGCGTCGTTCTCATCAGCGGGCTTCAGGCGTTAAAGCGCTTTTTGGCCTTGATTGCAAACACATTGGTGTAGGTTTTGGCAAGGTCGATGTTGTCCAACTTGACAGCCGGATCGAAAAGGACCAGCGCACGGGCGGCCGTCTGCGGCCCCTCCACAGGGATCAAACCATCGGGAGAAATGGCCTCCCGTACCTTGTTGAAGGCGGCCAGGTAAACCGCCCGATCCCGTAGCAAGTAGGCCTCTGGAACGACTCTGATGATGTCGCTCGGTCCGGCCGTTTGCAGCCACTTCAGGCTGTGAACGATGGCGTTGGTCAGGGCTTGCACGGTGTTTGGGCATTTCTTTACAAAATCCAGCGGCGCGTACAGGCAGCCCGCTGGCATGACCCCTCCAAAGACCTCCGCCGTCCCTTTGAGCGTGCGGGTATCGGCAATGATGCGGATCTCGCCTCTTTGCTCCAGCATGGTCAGTACCGGGTCAACCGTACTCAAGGCATCAATCTGGCCGCTACGGAAAGCGCTCAGAACGCCTGCGGCCGTGCCCACGCCAACGTACTTCACATCGTCCGACTTGAGCCCGGCACGCGAAAAAATCAACTGGGCCACCCGATGGGTTGACGAGTCAGGTGCCGAAATGCCGATTCTTTTGCCCTTGAGATCGGCAATTGTTTTGTAATGGGGCATGGCCTTGACTGAGATGCCGATCGCGATGGCAGGCGCGCGCGCCTGCAACACAAAAGCCTGGAAGTTCTGCCCCCGGGTCTGCAGGGTGATGGTGTGCTCATAGGATCCCGAAACAACGTCGGCCAAACCGCCTTCAACCGCTGCCAACGCCTGCGAACCCCCTGCAATATCGCTGATATCAACCTCCAAGCCTTCGGCCTTGAAATAACCGAGTCGCTCAGCGATGGTCAAGGGCAAGTTGCAGAACGCTGCCTTGCCCCCCACTGCAATGACTATCTTCGCTTTTTCAAGTCGGGGCTGCGCCCACAGAGCAGGTGCAGCCCCAGATGCCGCCGCCCAAGTCGTAACAGCAAGCAAGGTTCGGCGGTTGAATTGGATGTTGTTCATGGTCAATTGTCTTGGGATCTCGCTTTCTGTCCGAGCTTAAGGATAGCCCGCCGCGCCGACTTGCGCATCGGGAACATCCCGCAGGGGGTTTGTACCTAGCTTCAGCGTCGGTCCAGCAGGGCGTGCGCAATGGTGCCCAGGTCCACATACTCCAGCTCGCTGCCCACCGGCACCCCACGCGCCAGGCGGGTCAGCCGCAGCCCCCGGCTTTTCAGGCCTTCGCTGATCACATGCGCGGTGGCTTCGCCTTCGGCCGTGAAGTTGGTGGCCAGAATCACTTCCTGCACGGTGCCGTCGCAAGCCCGATCGAACAAACCTTTGAGGCCGATGTCTTTGGGGCCTATGCCATCGAGTGGGCTGAGTTTGCCCATCAGCACAAAGTACAAACCGTGGTACGCGCCGGTGCGCTCCAGCGCCGACTGATCGGCCGGCGTCTCGACCACACACAACTTGGAGGCATCGCGCCGGGGGTCAAGGCAGGTAGCGCAAATGTCGGCCTGCGTGAAGGTATGGCAACGCTCGCAATGGCGCGTATTGTCGGCGGCAACCTGCAGGGCACGGGACAATGCCAGCGCACCTGGCCGGTCATGCTGCAGCAGGTGAAACGCCATGCGCGAAGCCGACTTCACTCCCACGCCCGGCAGACGGCGCAGCGCCTGGATCAGGACGTCGAGCGAATTGAGATCAGCCACTTTGAACTGTTGGGGACAGAGCTTGTGCGCTTCGCGTCACTGCGGTCTTTCCCACAATGTCTCAGAAGGGAAACTTCATACCGCCGGGCAGGCTGGGCATGCCGGCGCTGATCTTGCCCATTTTTTCGGCTGAAGTTTCTTCGGCCTTGCGCACTGCGGCGTTAAAAGCCGCCGCCACCAGGTCTTCGAGCATGTCTTTGTCGTCGGCCAGCAAGCTGGGGTCGATGGTGACACGGCGCACGTCATGTTTACAGGTCATCAGAACTTTGACCAGACCGGCGCCGGATTCCCCGGTGACTTCAACGTTGCCCAGTTCGTCCTGGGCTTTTTTCATGTTGTCCTGCATCGCCTGGGCCTGCTTCATGAGGCCGGCGAGTTGTCCTTTGTTGAACATAGGTAGTCCTTGGTTTAGATTTTGAAGGAAAGATAGAAAAGCAATATAGCTTTGGACCGGGCGGCTGGAATTGATCCGGCCATCTGGGTCATCAGCCCGGCGTGATGCTGCCAGGCACGATTTTCGCGCCAAAATCACGCATCATCGTCTGCACAAACGGATCATCAAAAATGATTTTTTCTGCCGCCAGCTGCCGCTCGGCCACCAGCGCCGCGTTACGCCGGGCCGGGCTGTCGGTCACGCGCCCGATCTCCACCACCAGACGCACCGCATGACCCGCCGCCTGTAACGCAGTCGCCAGACGGTCGCGGCTACCCGGCTGATTCAGCGATTCGCGCTCGACCCGCAACAGCCACTGGTCGGTGTCGCGCGCCACCAGCTGCGACTGAAGGGCCAGTTCACGCACCATGGCGTTGATCGCTTCTTGGGCGATGAGTTGCCGCACGATACCGTGCCAGAACTCACCCTCTTCGGTGGGACGCAGCAAAGAGGCTGCCGACTGGCCAGCCGCCGCCTCGGCGCGGGAATCGGCCTGCACGCGCACCGGGATAGCTACTATTTTTGTAGCTTCTTGCGCATATTCCACGGGGGCTAGTGGCCTATTTTGCTCAAAAGCGAGGGACTGTCCCGCAGCTACCGGCAG
>DATCIC010000212.1:0-6074 GCA_036508025.1 Rhodoferax sp.
ACCGGGTCGAGGCCGGTGTCGAGCCCGACAGCCTGATCGGACGATACAGCCGGTGCTGCATCGAGAGAGGCCAGCGGCTGGCTCGCACTCTGGTTGCGGCCGAGCCAGCGTTGCCGGTCGGTCTGAGCGCGCACGCTCAGCACTTGCGGGTCGGTGTCGGCGAGGAAATGCGCAGCCTGCAATCCCTGCTCGGTGGGTAGACGGGGCTTGCGCTCGAACAGCAGCGCCTGGGGCTCAGCCTGCCACTGGGCGCGCACGAACAGGTTCGTGAACGCGGGGTGAGCTTCATCGGCACGCGGGTCGGACAGGGTGACGTCGAAGGCTGACATCAGTTCGATGTCAAGGCGTTGATCGCTGAGGTTACGCAGCTCGACCTGACGGAACTCGATGTCGTCTTCCGGGCTGACCCAGACCGTGATGTGAGCCTCCAACTCGGGCCAGACCGCATCAAAGCACACGCGGTCGGCGTGGTAGACGCTCCGATAGTGCGCGGCCGGATCGGGTGCCGGGTGCTGGGTGATTGATACCGGCCGCTGTGGCCCGGCCTCGCGCGCCGGATCCAGCCAGCGCAAGTAAAAGAAGCTGCCATAAGCATCGCGTAGCGCATCGTCACGCCAGCGTGTGATACCGGTCTGACCCCAACGGCTCCAGCCGGCGCCGTTGGCGCGCAGCGACACGCTGTAGCGCCCGTTCGACAAGACATGCGTGGGCTGCAGCGCGGTCGAGCCCGGCAACACGTCACGCAGGAGCCCCGGCACGCGCCTGCGCTCCAGCGGCTGCAGTGGTGGACCCGAGGGCGGCGCATACAGCATCGACACCTCACGCGGCACCCGTTCGTGCAGCAGTGAGGCCACCGCCTCAATGTGTGCATTGGCCATGCCCCAGCGCTGCGCCGGGCCGCCAAGCAGCACGTTGGCCAGCGCCACAATGCTCATGCCCTGGTGATGCGACATGAAGGTGCTCACCGGCGTGACTAGCTCGCCACCGGCCTGCCGCGCGGGGGAAAAGTCAAGTGCCTCAATGAAGCCATAACGTGCGCGTGCCGCCAGCTTTTCCAGCGCCGCAAAATTGGCAGAAGCGCGGTGGGGGGAAATTTGCGCTGCCAGCGCCGTGGCGTAAGGCGCGATCACCAACTCGTCAATCGGTGTGCGCCGCAGTGCCAGCCTCGGCACCCCTTGTGGCGCGTACTGGTAGGCCAGTGTGTAGTCGCTGCCGGCATAGGCGGATTCCGAAATACCCCAAGGCACGTTTTGCGACTGTGCGAAATCGATTTGCTCTCGAAGCGCTGCATAGCAGGCCTGACACAACACGCTGCCATGCGGCTCATCGAGCACCAGGGTGGGCATCAGGTATTCGAACATCGAGCCCGACCACGAGCGCAAGCCCGCGTCCGCACCGACGGCGTAGAACAGCCGGCCAAGAGAAGCCCAATGGCTCACGGGCACATCACCCTTGGCGACGGCCAGCAGGCTGGTCAGCCGCGACTCCGACGCCAGCAAGTCATAAAAACCCGCATCCAGCTCCTGCTCTGCGACCCGGTAACCAATGTGAAGCAGATGCCGCTTGCGGTGGTAAAGAAAGCTGAAGTCGGCGTCCCCTGCCAGTCGCTCACACGCAACGGCCAGCGCCAGCAAGCGCCGGGAGGCCTCAGAGCCCCCTTGCGAAACCAGCGCCTGCGCGTCGAGTACTGCTGAGCGTTGCGTGGCACGGTGATCAGCCAGGCACCACCTCAGTTCGGCGCGCCTCGCTGGCGTCAGTGTGGACCGCA
Source organism: Rhodoferax sp. (assembly GCA_036508025.1). Taxonomy (GTDB): domain Bacteria; phylum Pseudomonadota; class Gammaproteobacteria; order Burkholderiales; family Burkholderiaceae_C; genus Rhodoferax. Next base: position 1,769 of record DATCIC010000212.1, read on the forward strand.
TCGCCAGCAGCGGTGCGAGTCGTTGCTTTGAAGCTTCGATGGCACGTTGCGCCGCGCCACCGTCATGTGGTGCGCCCGCCAGCTCCAGGCAGGCCTGGGCCACCGCGAGCAGGTGGCCGCTGAGGTTGCCGCTGTCCACGCTGGACACATACATAGGCAGTAGTGGCGAGCGTGTTTGCGTGTCGTACCAGTTCAGAAAGTGGCCGCGGTGGCGCTGCAGGGTAGCAAGTGTGGCCAGCGTGGCCTCCATCCTTGTCAGCATCTCTTGCGTGCCGATCCAGCCGAACTGCCGGGCGCAAGCCACGCTCAGCAGGTACAGGCCAATATTGGTGGGTGAGGTTCGGTGCGCCACCATGTCGTGTGGCATGGTCTGCAAGTTGTCGGGCGGCAGGTGGTTGTCCTCGGCGACGACGCAGCGCTCAAAAAAACGCCAGGTGTCGCGCGCGATGCCTTGCAGATAGGCTTGATCCTGCAGCGGCAACGCCGCATCTTTGCCGGCAGGGCGCGGCCGGCTGACCCACCAAATCCATACCGGCGACGCAGCCCACAACAGGCATAGCATCAGCGCCAGTAGCGGGTAAGGTGTGGCGCAGGCGAGCAGAGCACCGAGCAGCAACAGAGCCACCACCGGCAAGCTCCAATGCGCACGCGCCAGAGATTTCAGGTCGGTCTTTGCCTGCGCCTGCGCGGTTGCGGCCGTGGTCCATTGCAGCAGGTGGCGGTGGCTGATGGTCATGCGGTAAAGCGCGCGCACGAGCGCGTCCACTGCCATCAGCGCCTGCTGCAGCAACAATGCCAGATGCCACAAACCGCCCCACAAAGCACGTGCCAGGTCCATGGCAGCCAGACGGTAGAAGTGGCGTTTGGCAATATCGTCGCGACTGGGGGCAAAGCCCGCCACCGCACCCAGCAGCGGCCCGGCTGAAAACGCCGCCATCACCAGCGCCAAGGCAGCCCACGGCGACACGACGGCGCCACCCAGCGCCAGCAGCAGCAGCACCAATGACATGGGCGCCACGATCGATCTGCGCAGGTTGTCGACCATTTTCCAGCAGTTGATCACGCGAAAGCGATAGCGCGTGGGGCTTAGCAGGAACGGCAGCAGCTGCCAGTCGCCGCGCGTCCAGCGGTGCACGCGCGAAGCCGCCACATCGGCATGAAACGGCGCGTCCTCAATCACCGTGATGTCGGTCACCGCCGCGCAGCGTGCCATGGATCCTTCGAGCAAATCGTGGCTCAGCACCTGGCCATCTGGCAGGCGACCGGACAGCACCGTGTACATCGCCCGCACGTTGAGCAGACCCTTGCCGGTAAAGGTGCCTTCGCCGAACAGGTCCTGATAGACCTCCGAGCTCGCGGCACTGTAGGGGTCAATACCGCACTGCCCGGCAAACAGCCAGTGATAGAGCGTGAAGTTCTTGGTTGCGGGCAGCGGCGTCACCACGCGCGGTTGCAAGATGCCGTAGCCGCCCACCACCACGCGCCCGCTGGCGTCAAGCCGCGGCTGGTTATGGGGGTGCGCGGCCACACCCACCAGTTCGCGCAGCCGACCGGGCGGCAACTGGGTGTCGCTGTCGAGCGTCACGATGTACTGTGTATCAGCGGCGATGCGTGACTCGGCGCCCAAGTCCAGGAACGCGGCGGCCGAGCCCTCTGCCAATGCAGCGATGAGCAGTTCGAGCTTGCCGCGCTTGCGTTCCCAACCAATCCAGCGCTGCTCGGTCTCGCTGAAGCGGCGCTCCCGGTGCAGCACGATAAAACGCGGCGCAGCGCCAGTCTCCTCGGCCTCGTTGGGATAGCGCACGTTGAGTTCACGGATCTGCTGCGTTGCGCTCGCCAGCAGGGCGTCATCTGACGCCACCTGCGCCGCATCGGCATCGGCCCAGTCGGTCAGCAGTGCAAACTGGGCGTGGCGTTCCGGGTTGGCAAGATAGTGCAGTTGCAGCCGGTACACCAGGTCGCGGGTTGACGCGGTGCCGGTCAGCATGCCCGGGATCACCACCATCACCCGGTGCTCTGGCGGTATGCCATCGCCCAAGGCCAGGCGGGGCAGATGTTGGGGCCGGGCCGACTCGCTGATCAGCCGGTTGATCACCGCGACCACCGCCTCGGACGCCGGAAATATCATCAGCGCCGCGCCCAGCAGGGTCAACCACGGGGGAGCATCTGCGCCAGTCAAGTCGGCGCCGTGGCGTAGCAACAGCCACGCCACCAGGCCCAAAGTGCCCAGCAGCAGCGTGCCCAGATAAACGGGCAAGGTCATGCGGCGCGCAACGGCGCGCCAGAAAAAGGCCGCGCGCTCATGCAGGCCGAGCGCACGCAGCAGCGCTGGACTGCCTGCGCCGCGCAGCCAGTGGCTGGCCGCCCCGGTGGCGCTATTGGCGCCCTCGCCGGCATACATCAGATCGAGCAGTGTTTGCGCCACCGACAATTCACTGCGACCACTGCGCCTGGCCAACAGCTCAATGCCATGCAGCGTCTGGTCGCGCGTGACGGCCTGCTCCGCTTCGAACATCGGTGAGGTGAGCATCAGCCGCATCAGCGGACTGGTGCGGGCGACAATTTCGGGCCAATCGGCGGCGCCGATGGCGCGCAGCGACGTGACGGCATTGCTCACACTCAGGTTGTCAGCGGCCTGGTCGGCGCTTTGCTGCGTCTGCATGGCGGCCAGATCCGGCAGCGCGTTGTGCAGCCAGTCTTGCAGTTGAGCGGAATAGCTGGCGTCACCCGTGGTGCCGCGACCTTGCAGACGCTGCGCCATCTGCACCAGAAAGACGCGGCCCACGCCGCGCTGATCCAGCAGGCTTAACAACTGGTCAAGCACTGGCACGGTATAGGCATCGATGTGATCGCAGCACAGATTGGCGACCCCGCGCGCTGCTTTGTTCGTGGCCACGCGCTCGGCCAGACGACGCAGGTTTTCAATCAGCACCACCCGCAAGGTGGTAGGCAGTGCCCACATCTCACTCAGGTTCAGTTCACGAGTTTCCTGGTAGGCGCTCAAAAATTGCATCAGCAGTTCTTCGTCGAACGCGCCATCAGTGTGGGCTACGAAGGCCCAGGCAACACCGTAAACGCGCGGCAGACCGGCCAGGGGCTCGTCCCGCAACATTGGCAGGGTGCGAAAGTAACTGCGCGGCAGTCCCTCGTGAATTTCTTTGAGCTGCGCTTCGATCAGGTGAAAGTTGTCGAGCAGCCACTCAGCCGCCGGACTGATGTCGTAACCGCTGCTCGCTTGCACCCCGATGTAACGATGCGCCTCGCGCAATGCTTGAATGTTGCTCCGCAAGCGAGGAAAAAAAGTCGGCGCGCGCTTGCTCGCCCTGGCGGCGCGATGGGTAAGTCCAAGACTGCGGCCATGCTGGGCAAAGCGCTGCAGGCCAAATATCTCGGAACGTATCGGGGGTAGCACCGGGCCGCGCGCACCGTCGAGCATATCGCGCAACGCTTGCGGAGCGTCCGGTAACAGGCGCTGCAATTCGCGTTGCGCCATCGCCTACAACGCCAGTGAAAGGACACCGGCCAATAGCGCGACCGCCACCAAGGTGGTTACAAACCTCCCGATCACAAAGCCGTGAATTTTCTGTGCAAGACATTGCATGAAAAACAGGCGACCATGCGCCCTCTGGCATAGTTCCAGATGTGCACCCAGAGCCGACAACTCCACTTGGGAGGTATCGGCGGTGTCGCCGAAAGATGCGGTACTCCAGCACGATTTGAAAATAATATTTGCGTTCATATAAAGCTCCCTGCATATTCGAAAATTAGATCTGAACCACAAAGAATTTGTTACGCAGTTGGGGCTTTGCATGGCACCCCAGTGCAAGTTAAAGATCAAAAAAGGCGCGAGGCAGTGAATCCCCTCCTCGCGCCACCGTTATCGTTATCGTGTACCGACAACTTCTACTTCAACCCGGCGATCAGGCTGCAAGCAGGCAATCAGCGCTTTGGTGGCTTTGGTGCCCTTGCAGTCACCGGGCTTCGTCACCGGTTCGGCGCCATCGACGCCCTTGGGCACAATCTTGTCGGCTGCAACTCCGGCTGACGTCACCAAATAGCCCTTGACGGCCTCTGCCCGGCGCTCCGAGAGCTTCTGGTTGTAGACGTGTGAGCCAATCCGGTCAGTGTGCCCTGTGACGTTGATGACATCAAATTGCGTGCCTTTCAGCTCTGCCGAAAACTTGTCCAGTTCTTGCTGGCCGCCCGGCTTGACGCTGGCCTTGTCGAAATCAAACAGGGAGTCCGCAGAAAAAGACACCTTGCGCGGTAGCACGGGTGGCGGTGGCGGTGGCGGCGCCACATACAC
>DATCIC010000213.1:0-10436 GCA_036508025.1 Rhodoferax sp.
CAAGAGTATCGGCGAGCCACTGAGCACCGAGGCTGTTGTAGCAAAGTGCCACACCCTGACTCAAAGCCTGATGGAGCGCGAACGTGCAGAGGCCATTGTCAGCACCGTACTCGGTCTCGAAGACCTGAGCGATATACAACCGTTCGTGAGCCTGATCGCTCCGGCGGTACGCAGCACTTTCGAATGAACCAAACCATCTAGTGGGCAACGTGATGGCACACATGCAGTTTGATCCATGACAGCTTGGCGTGACATTCTCGGGTTGATAATCCCAGAGGGCAGATCTCGAGGTATCCCAATGAAAACGAATTTGAAGACAGCCGTCACTTCAGCCGTGTTGCTGGCTGCGGCCGGCGCAGCCTTGATGGCCTGGAGCCCGTGGCGTGCCCAAGGCTTGGGGGAGGGTTTCATCAGCGGCAACGGTCGCATTGAAGCCACCGAGATCGCCGTCGCCACCAAGTTGGCCGGACGTGTGGAAAAAATACTGGTTGCCGAGGGAGATTTTGTCAAAGCCGGTCAGCCGCTCGCCCAGATGCAGATTGAAAGCCTGCAGGCCCAGCGCGAAGAGGCGCTGGCCCGGTTGCAGCAGGCGCAGCAAGCCGTCAGCGGCGCTGAAGTTCAGGTCGCCTTCCAGGAGAGTAACTACCAGGCGGCGCTGGCGGTGGTGGCGCAACGTGAAAGCGACCTCGATACCGCACAGCGCCGACTGCCGCGCTCGGAAAAGCTGGCGCAGGAAGGCTTTTTCTCCAGTCAACTGCTGGACGACGACCGTGCCAAAGTGCGCAGTTTGCAGGCCAGCGTATCAGCAGCCAAGGCGCAAGCCAAAGCTGCCCAGGTCGGTATCTCGGCAGCACGCAATCAGGTCTCTGGAGCGCTGTCCAATGTGCGCGCCCTGCAGGCCACCCTGGCCCGCATTGACGTGGAGCTGACCGACAGCGAACTCAAGTCGCCACGCGACGGTCGCATCCAGTTTCGTGTCGCCCAGGCTGGCGAGGTGTTGGGTGGTGGCGGTCGGGTGCTCAGTCTGATCGATCTGTCCGATGTGTATATGACCTTCTTCTTGCCTGAAACCGTGGCGGGACGCGTGGCCCTGGGCAGCGATGTGCGCATCGTGTTGGACGCTGCGCCGCAATTTGTGATTCCGGCCAAAGTGTCTTTTGTGGCCAGCACGGCACAATTCACGCCCAAGACGGTAGAGACCGCCAGCGAGCGGCAAAAGCTGATGTTCCGGGTGCGGGCGCAGATTGACCCCAGCTTGTTGCAGCGGCATCGGGCGCAGGTCAAGACCGGTTTGCCCGGGGTGGCCTGGCTCAAGCTGGACCCCAAGGCGCAGTGGCCAGCCCACCTCACTGTTAAAGCTGAACCGTGACTCTGGCGCAGGCGTCCCACCCGGTGGCACGCCTGCAAGGGGTAACCCTGTGCTACAAAAAAACAACGGCTTTGGCGGATGTGACGCTGGACCTTCCGGCGGGCTGCATGGTGGGGCTGATCGGCCCGGATGGTGTCGGCAAGTCGAGCTTGCTGGCACTGGTGGCGGGTGCCCGTGCCGTGCAGCAGGGCCGCGTCGAGGTGCTGGGGGGCGACATGGCACGGCGCCAGCACCGGCAAGCGGTGTGTCCGAACATTGCCTTCATGCCACAGGGCCTGGGCAAGAACCTGTATCCCACACTGTCGGTGGAAGAAAACCTGCAATTTTTTGCGCGCCTGTTCGGCCACGAGGCCCCCGAGCGCCGCCGTCGCATTGATGAACTCACGCGCAGCACCGGCCTGCATTCGTTTCTGGCGCGGCCGGTGGGCAAACTCTCTGGCGGCATGAAGCAAAAGCTGGGCCTGTGCTGTGCGCTGATCCATGACCCGGATCTGCTGATTCTGGATGAGCCAACCACCGGCGTTGATCCCCTCGCTCGCGCCCAGTTTTGGGACTTGATCGCGCGCATTCGCAGCCACCGTCCCGGCATGAGCGTGGTGGTGGCTACGGCCTACATGGAAGAGGCGCAGCGCTTTGACTGGTTGGTGGCCATGGACGATGGCCGCATCCTAGCCATGGGCACTCCCGCCGAGTTGCTGGCCCGCACCGGACACCACTCGCTGGAGTCTGCTTTCATCGCTTTGTTGCCTGAGGAAAAGCGGCGCGGCCACCAACCCGTGACCATCACGCCCTTGACGCTGGATGCCCCTGTGGACGTCGCTATTGAAGCGCGGGATTTGACCATGCGGTTCGGTGATTTCGTAGCCGTGGACCATGTGAACTTTCGCATTCAGCGCGGCGAAATATTTGGTTTTATTGGCTCCAACGGGTGCGGTAAATCCACCACCATGAAGATGCTGACCGGGCTGTTGCCCGCCAGCGAAGGGCAGGCCTGGCTGTTTGGCCAGCCGGTGGACCCGCGCGACATGACAACGCGTCGGCGCGTGGGCTACATGTCTCAGGCCTTCTCGCTCTACGGCGAGTTGACCGTGCAGCAGAACCTGGTGTTGCATGCGCGTCTGTTTCACGTCCCCGATGCCGAGGTGCTGAGTCGGGTGGCTGAATCGGCCGAACGGTTCGGGCTGCAGTCCGTGCAAGACGCGTTGCCTGAACAATTGCCGCTGGGCATGCGCCAGCGCCTGTCCCTGGCCGTGGCCACGGTGCACCAACCCGAGTTGCTGATCCTGGACGAGCCGACCTCGGGTGTTGACCCGATTGCGCGTGACAACTTCTGGCGCCTGATGATCGAACTGGCCCGCCGTGACAAGGTGACGATCTTCATTTCGACCCACTTCATGAATGAGGCCGAACGCTGCGACCGAATTTCGCTGATGCATGCCGGGCGGGTGCTGGAGAGTGCGTCGCCAGCACAGATCATGGCCACGCGTGGCACCGCCACACTGGAAGATGCCTTCATTGGGTATTTGAAAGAGGCCAGCGGGGAGGGCGCTGAAGACACAAAGAGTGTGCAAGCGCCCACTGAGTCATTGACCGTTGTGCAAAGCCCGGCCACCTCCAATTTGCTTGCGGCCCGACTGCGTCGCAGTTTGGCGCGCATTTACAGCTACCAATGGCGCGAAACCCTTGAGTTGCGCCGCGACCCGGTGCGCGGCGCGCTGGCGCTGCTCGGCTCGCTGCTGTTGATGTTCGTGATGGGTTACGGCATCAGCATGGATGTAGGAAACCTGCGTTTTGCCGTGCTCGACCGGGATCAGACCATGCTCAGCCGCGACTACACCCTGAACCTTGCCGGGTCTCGCTATTTTTCTGAGCAGCCCGCCATCACCGACTACGCGGAACTGGACCAGCGTATGCGAAGCGGCGAGTTGTCGCTGGCGATTGAGATTCCGAGCGGCTTTGCGCGCGATGTGACGCGTGGCCAGTCGGTGCAGATGGGCGCCTGGGTTGACGGCGCCATGCCGCAGCGCGCTGAGACCGTGATCGGCTACGCCCAGGGCATGCACCAGCAGTGGGTCGCGCAACAGGCGCACGATCAGACCGGCATCATGCCCTCGGCCCTGATCAGCGTGGAAGCACGCTACCGCTACAACCCGGACGTGCGTAGTTTGCCCGCCATGGTGCCCGCCGTGATCCCGCTGCTGTTGCTGATGCTGCCCGCCATGCTGACTGCGCTGGCGGTGGTGCGCGAGAAGGAGTTGGGTTCCATCATCAACCTGTACGTCACCCCCATCACGCGCACTGAATTTTTGATCGGCAAGCAATTGCCGTATGTGATGTTGGCCATGTTCAACTACGGCCTCATGTGCCTGGCGGCCATCACGGTGTTTGGTGTGCACATGACGGGCAGTTTTGCCACCCTGACTTTGGCGGCGCTGATCTTCAGCGTGTGCTCGACCGGCATGGGGCTGTTGGCCTCCACCGTCACGCGCAGCCAGATTGCGGCCATGTTTTTTGCCATGCTAGGCACCATGCTGCCGGCGGTGCAGTTTGCAGGCCTGATCAACCCGGTCTCGTCGCTCGAAGGCTTTGGTCGCGGGATGGGTGAAATCTATCCGGCCAGTTACATGCTCACCATCAGCCGGGGAGTGTTCAGCAAGGCACTGGGTTTTGGAGATCTGCAAACCTTGTTCTGGCCCATGCTGCTCGCCGTGCCGGTGATCATGGGCCTGGCCATCGTCTTGCTCAAGAAACAGGAGGCCTGACATGCGAAACCACTTGGCAAATATTTATCGCTTGGGCGTCAAGGAACTGTGGAGCCTATGGCGCGATCCGATGATGCTGTTTCTCATCGTCTACACCTTCACGCTCGCCATTTACGTGGCTGGCACTGCCATGCCGGAGACCATGCACCGCGCACCGATTGCGGTGGTTGACGAAGATGACTCGACGCTATCGGCCCGCATCACGGCCGCGTTTTACCCACCGCAATTTACCCTGCCCGCACGCATCACCCTGCCAGAGGTGGACCTGGGTTTGGACTCTGGCCTCTACACCTTTGTGCTCAACATTCCGCCCAACTTCCAGCGTGAGGTGCTGGCCGGGCATGCACCGCAAGTGCAACTCAACATTGACGCTACGCGCATGAGTCAGGCCTTTGCCGGCAATGGAGCCATCCAGCAGATCGTGATGGGCGAAGTGACCGAATTTGTGCAGGGCTACCGAAGTACGACCCCGATGCAGATTGATCTGGTCACGCGCGCCCGGTTTAATCCGGCGCTGCAACCCGCGTGGTTTGGCTCCCTGATGGAAGTCATCAACAACATCACCATGCTGTCGATCATCCTGACCGGTGCGGCGTTGATCCGCGAGCGTGAGCACGGCACGGTTGAGCATTTGTTGGTGATGCCGGTGACTCCCCTGGAGATTATGCTGGCCAAGGTGTGGTCTATGGCGCTGGTGGTATTGCTGGCCGCCGTGGTGTCGCTTACTTTGGTGATTCAGGGCGTGCTGCAGGTGCCCATTGAGGGTTCGATCGGGCTGTTTCTGGTTGGGGCAACCTTGCACCTGTTTGCCACCACGTCCATGGGCATCTTCATGGCTACGCTGGCACGCAGCATGCCGCAGTTTGGTCTGCTGATGATCCTGACCATGATGCCGCTGCAAATGCTCTCAGGCGGCATGACGCCGCGCGAGAGCATGCCGCTGTGGGTGCAGCGCGTCATGTCCCTGGCGCCCACCACGCACTTTACCGAGTTGAGTCAGGCCATTCTCTACCGGGGAGCAGGGCTCGAAGTGGTGTGGACTTCGTTTGCGGCACTGCTGCTGATCGGCTCAGTGCTGTTTGCGCTGTCGCTGGCGCGCTTTCGCAAGACGATTTCGCAGATGGCCTGATGTCATCGCAGGCAGAGCAAGCATTAATCCTGGTCGCACCGCGCAGCTTCTACTGCGCTACTTATGGAGGAGCCAACGGAATAGTCGACCGTAGAAATTCGCGTCAAGGGGTTGCGTCGCCGACCGCGCCAATGACAGGTATGTGGGAACCGCGCCATCCCAACGACCGCTAAGGAGGGCCTACCCCGACTGGCAACTCATGGTCGATGGTCGAAATTGTATCTGCCGAAATAAACGCCACATTGCCGACTTTCATAGGCCTATCTGAACAGCCGGTTTGGAGCGATCAGTTCGGAAATCTCTGCACCCGCTTTGTGTCTTTATGCACATCTCTGCATAATGCAGAGAGTCTTTAGCCTAGCGGGCGCGGGCTGGGGAAATTTAAAAAACTGGGGCGGCCGTTCCGCGAACGGTAGGCTAAAGATCCCGTTGGACTAAGCCGCCACCCGAGACGGTGGTGTGCTATGGGTATTGAATCCGCAGTACACGCATTGGCGGCGCATGGATCCGAAGATGCTGGCAGTTGAGTTGCGCAAGGCTGGCGTGCAGCCGGAGATTGTGCGGCTTTTTTGGGGCTGTCGTGGATACTTTTCCGGCGTGGAGCGGTGCCATCCGCAGGAAGCTGAGAGAGCAGACAAAGTGGTAGCTCTCGCTTCGAGATGCCGATTGAGAAGCGATGGTGAATGTGGCCAAATCTGGGTTCATGGTGCAGTGGGCGGCGGTCCGCGTGGCAAGGTCCCTGGCAGGAAAGTTTCGATGCGCACCATCTGTCCATGCCCGCAATGCGGGCAGTCACGCAGCGACACACCCGTGAGGCGCTGATAGCGGTCGCGGTAGTCCTCAACATCGGTCTCACTTACTACCGCCGGCGCTGGTGCCGCCAGCAAGTCCCGACACTGGTTCAGTCTGACCTCCCGATAGCGATTGGCCAGCAGCCCGTAGTGGCGGATTCGTTGGAATCCCGATGGCAGAACATGCAGCAAGAAGCGGCGAATGAACTCGTGTGCGTCCAGGGTCATGGTCTTGTTGCGCGACTCGTGGCGGTAGTCCTTCCAGGCGAACGTCACTGCTCCATCGCTGAGCTGGCGCAGGCGGTTGTTGGAGATCGCCACCCGATGGGTGTAGCGTCCAAGATATTCCAGCACTTGTTTGGGGCCACCGAAAGGCGGCTTGGCGTAGACCACCCACTCCGAACGTGTCACCGGAGCCAGGTATTTGGCAAAGGCAACCCGACTGCTCAGCGCCCCCAGGCTGTTGAAGAATTGCAGCTCGCCGTGGTCGAAGGCCAGTTGCAACTGAGCGATGAACAGGCGGCGAAACAACCGGGAGAGAACCCGTACAGGCAGGAAGAAGCCTGCACGGCACGAGACCCAGCGCTCACCGTTCGGCGCTATTCCACCGCCGGGCACCACGCAGTGCAGATGCGGGTGATGCATCAGATTCTGCCCCCAGGTGTGCAAGATGGCGATAAAGCCGATTTCGGCGCCCAGATGTTTGGCGTCGCCCGCGATGGTGCGCAGCGTCTCGGCAGTGGCTCGAAACAGGATGTCGTACACCACGGTCTTGTTCTGGTACGCGATCGCGGCAATCTCCTGCGGCACAGTGAAAACGACGTGGAAATACTCGACTGGCAACAGTTCAGTCTGCCTGTCCTCAAGCCACTGTGCTCGCACCAGCGACTGACACTTTGGGCAATGGCGATTGCGGCAACTGTTGAAGGCGATGCGCTGGTGCCCACAGGAATCGCACTGCTCGACGTGGCCGCCAAGCGCCGCAGTGCGACATTGTTCGATGGCACTCATGACGCGCCGCTGCCCCAGGCTCAGAGTCCCCGCATGCTCCGCACGATAGGCAGGGCCAATCTGGCGAAAGATGTCCGCCACCTCAAGCCCGACAGGGCGCAAGGTAAGTCCTCAAAAATGGACCGCTGGACTGGCCGGGGATTGGGGTGGGTCAATCTTTGGCAATAAATCGAAGGGACTGACCGTTGCGCACACGGTGCTGGTGGCAATCTTCAAATAGCGTGAGGTTGTGGCCAGACTGCGGTGTCCCAGCAGCAGTTGGATGCGGCGCACGTCGGTTCCGGACTCCAGAAGGTGCGTGGCAAACGCGTGTCGTAAAGAGTGCGGGGTGACAGACTTGGAAATTCCGCTGACGCGATGTGCCTTCTGACAAGTCTGTTCGACAGCGTCCTTGGTGATTGGCCGACCAGGAATGTTGCCCACAAACATCCAAGTCGTGGGGCGTTCGAGTTTCCAATACGCCCGTAGCTCACCGAGCAGTCGAGGCGAGAGCATGACGTAGCGATCCTTGCGCCCCTTGCCTTGATCGACCCGAATCATCATGCGTTGGCTGTCGATATCGGTGACTCTCAGGTGTGTAGCCTCTGACACACGCAAGCCAGCGGCGTAGGCCGTCATTAGCAAAGCTCTGTGCTTGGCGCTGTCGATGCAGCCCAGGAAATATTCCACCTCCTCGGGACTCAAGACCACCGGCAGCTTGAATGGCTTCTTGGGCATCGGAATCTCGTCCGGAGTCCAGTTCTGCTTGAGCGTCACCCTGTAGAGAAAGCGCAGCGCCGAGGTCGCGGTACCGATGCTCGATGCCGAGAGCTTGCGGCTCATCGTCAGGTAAACCTGATAGTCACGCACTTCCTGTGGCCCGAGCGTCTCGGGCGACTTGTGAAAGTATTTTGCGTACAGACTGACCTGTTGCAAGTACGAGAGCTAGGTGTTCTCGGTGAGGTTGCGAATGCTCATATCTTCGAGCATCCGCTGGCGTAGCGGTGTCATGGCAATGCTCCTTTTCAGATTAAAGGGATGAAGTGCTGCGAACAGCGACGTCATCGTCCTACAAAAAGAGCCTGCTGAAAAGTCCGAGGTAGCCTGCGGGCCTGGCGAACCAGTTCGCGCGTCAGCGGGTTAGTCCAAGTTTCTTTATGCAGAGATGTGCATAAAGACACACAAGCGACATTCGACTTTCCGAACTGCCTCATCCAAACCAGCCGTTCGAACGTGAGTGTCTGGGTCGGCTTTATGATACTGACCAGGTTGGAGCGGAAGGGGTTGCGCTGCTGAAGGCAGGGAAAACAAAAGCGACGCAAACGAAGCAAGGAACGACAAGTTGAGTTTCATGCGCAGGCCTTCTGGCGCCGATTGTATTGTTGCTGCGCAATACCCGTCACAGGCATGTGGCCTTCCGTAGCATCTTGTGCTGTCGATTGCCAAATACTTCCAGGGCGCTAACATCAGCAACAAAACCAAGAGGAATCGGCATGAAGTTTTCTGAGTACATCCGTTTCGATGCAACCGCGCTAGCTGCACTTGTCGCCGCTGGTGAAGTCAGGCCCGAAGAACTGTTGAGCTGCGCGTTGGAACAGTCCTCCCACACCAACGGCAAGACAAACGCCATTTGTCGGTCCATGGAGGGCGAAGCACACGAGCAGTTGAACGGATGCCCCCAAGGCCCATTTGCAGGAGTTCCATTCCTCATTAAGGATGGTGTTCAGGACTACGCCGGTCTGCCAACTTCGTATGGAAGCAAATCGATGCTTAGGTTCACGCCAAAGCAACACTCAGCCGTGGTGAAACGCTATCTCAATGCCGGCTTGGTCATTTTTGGAAAAACGAACCTGCCCGAATTCGCCCTAAAGTCAGTCACGGATTCCAAATTGTTTGGGCTGGCCAACAATCCCTGGGATTTGGGTCGCACACCCGGCGGTTCCAGCGGGGGTTCGGCTGCCGCAGTAGCCAGCGGTGTAGTACCCATGGCTGCGGGTAATGACGGCGGTGGGTCCATTCGCATCCCAGCCTCGTACTGCGGACTTTTCGGCCTTCGACCGTCTCGCGGTCGCGTGTCTTCTGGGCCCGACTTGGGCGAGGTTTGGGGCGGCGCTTCCAGCGAAGGGGTGATTTCAAGAAGCATTCGCGACAGCGCGAGAGCTCTTGACGTGCTTCAGGGCGCAGAACCCGGCGACCCGTTTGAAGTCGCCCGGCCCGAGCTGCCTTATGAAGAAGCCATCGGACATGATGTTGGGAAGCTGAGGATTGGATTTTGTACGACCTCGCCTATAGGAACCCCGGTTGACCCACAGGCAATCGCTGCGGTCAAAGATGCCGCACAGCTTCTGCAATCCCTGGGTCATGATGTGCAGGAGCAAAAACCTGAAGTGGACGGCGCAGCGCTCTCCGTGAGCTATCTTTACATGTACTTCGGTTACGTGAGCGCTTCGGTGCAAAGGGCAACGGCCGCAGGCGCCTCATCGCAAGAGTTCGAATTGCTGACACGTATTTTGGCGAAGTTAGGTAACGCCACCTCGTCAGGTGCATTTGTGGAGCAAATGAGCGCTTGGAACAGCTATGCACGCGCGCTTGCAAGTTTTCATAGCCGGTTTGACATGTTGCTGACTCCGACGGTGGCAACACCCGCGCCTGTCCATGGTTCAGGTGACCTACCCAAGGCACAGGAATGGGTCTTGTCAGTATTGGAACGAACGGGTCTATTTCGGTTGCTGGCGGGATTGGGGGCGATGGATGGTATGGTCCAGAATATCGCTCGCGATAGCCTGACTTTCGTGCCATTTACCCAGTTGGCCAATCTCACTGGGACTCCGGCAATGTCGGTGCCGCTCTATTGGACACCTGAGGACCTGCCGATGGGTGTCCAATTTGTCGCCCAGTTCGGCAAGGAAGACAAATTACTGCAACTAGCCAAACAGCTCGAAGAAGCGCGTCCCTGGATGCATCGTCTCCCCACTTGGGTCGCTGGTACCAACTGAAATGTGATGGATTCCACTCGGTGGAATGCAATTGCTGACAGATGCTTGTGTGGTATTCAACTGGTTGCGAGTTTTTTGGAAGTTGAAATTATCTGCCAGGCCGCATGAACATTGGGTTTGGGCAAAACCTGCTCGTGCTGGCAGAATCCGCTTGCTTTGACAGTTGAAATGACGAAAAGCAAGCACCGGCAAGGGATTCCAACGAGTTTGACCCCTGAGCAGTTTGATGAATTTGTCTTGCCGCACCTCACACGTGGACGGCGCGGACCACCCGTCAAACTGACGCTGCACAAGATCTTCAACTACATCCTGCAGCAACTCTACCTGGGGTGCCAATGGAAGTCGTTGCCGATTGAAAGGCGCACAGACGGGCTGGCCGAAATCCACTATACGAGCATC
>DATCIC010000214.1:0-2311 GCA_036508025.1 Rhodoferax sp.
CATGCTGGCGCGCGTGGGCCTGTCCGAGCGCCTGGGCCATTACCCCAAGGTGTTGAGTGGCGGCGAGCAGCAGCGGGTGGCGCTGGCGCGCGCCTTTGTCGTCAAACCGGCGCTGCTGCTGGCCGATGAGCCCACCGGCAGCCTGGACTTTGCCACCGGTGAAAAAGTGATGGAGCTGATGTTTGACCTGAACCGCGAACTCGGCACCACGCTGGTGCTGGTCACCCACGACCTCGCCATTGCCTCGCGTTGTGCGCGCTGCATCACAATTGAGGCGGGGCGGGTGCTGGAGACGGCGCTGGAGGTTTAAGCAATTTGTGGTTTGATTAACGCTAATAAGGATCCGAAATGAAAAACTCTTCCCTTCGCGTGACGCTGCTCGTCAGCGTCTCCATTTTTTGTTTTGCGTCAGCCCAGTCTGCATCGATCGCGCCGGTTGCCGCAGAGCACGGCATGGTTGTCACGGCTCAGCATTTGGCCACCCAGGTCGGGGTGAATGTGCTAAAAAAGGGTGGCAACGCGATTGATGCTGCCGTTGCTGTGGGCTACACATTGGCGGTGGTCTATCCGGCGGCCGGCAATCTGGGCGGTGGCGGCTTCATGACGCTGCAGCTCGCCGATGGGCGAAAAACTTTTCTTGACTTTCGCGAAAAGGCGCCGGCTGCCGCCACTGCCAATATGTACCTGGATGCCGACGGTAACGTCATCAAGGGTTTGAGCACGAACGGCTATCTGGCCGCCGGTGTGCCAGGCTCGGTAGCGGGGTTGGAGATGGCACGGGAAAAATACGGCACGCTGGCGCGCGCGACGCTGATGGCTCCCGCAATTCGGCTGGCCGAGCGCGGTTTTACGCTTACCCAAGGCGATGCTGACATACTGCAAACGGCTACTACCGACTTTCGCAAGGACGCGCCGTCGGCCGCTATTTTTCTGAATAAGGGCGAAGCCTTCAAACCCGGGCAGAAATTGGTGCAAAAAGATCTCGCCAAGACGCTACGCCTGATCAGCAGGCACGGTCCAGATGGCTTTTACAAGGGCTCAGTGGGTCATGCCCTGGTGGCAGCCAGCACGGCGGGCCAAGGGATCATCTCGCAAGCCGATCTGAACCAGTACACGGTGCGCGAAATGGCGCCGGTGGAATGCGATTACCGGGGCTACCACATCGTCTCGGCACCACCACCCAGCTCAGGTGGTGTCGTGATCTGCGAGATTTTGAATATCGTGGAAGGCTACCCGCTCAAGGAACTGGGTTTCCGCTCGGCACAAGCGGTGCATTACCAGATTGAAGCGATGCGCCATGCTTATCTGGATCGCAACAGCTACCTGGGCGACCCTGAGTTTGTCAAAAACCCGCTTGAGCGTCTGCTCAGCAAGTCCTATGCCGCGCAAATACGCGCCGCCATCGACCCAGCCAAGGCGGGTGTCTCCGAACTTCTTAAACCCGGCGTGGCACCGCACGAAGGCAGCAACACCACCCACTACTCAATTGTCGACAAGGATGGCAACGCGGTATCGGTCACGTATACCCTGAACGACTGGTTTGGCGCCAAGGTCACGGCTGCGGGCACCGGCGTGCTGCTCAACAACGAGATGGACGACTTCACGATCAAGGCGGGCGTGCCCAATCTTTATGGCCTGGTACAGGGCGCGGCCAATGCCATCGCCCCTGGAAAACGGCCCCTGAGCTCAATGAGCCCGACGATCATCACGCAAGACGGCAAGCCAGTCATGGTGGTGGGAACCCCTGGGGGCAGCCGCATCATCACTGCGGTAACACACACCATCCTGAATGTGATCGACTATGGCATGAACGTGCAGGAAGCGGTGGATGCGCCCCGTTTTCACCAGCAATGGCTACCCGACCTGACCAATGTGGATACTTTTGCCATTAGCCCGGATACACGCCAAATTTTGCTTGGAATGGGTCACAAGCTGGGCGCACCTCAGCCAGGCAGTCATTTGGCCGCAATTCTGGTCGGCGCCCCTTCACTGGGCGGCAAACCGAGTGGCAATAATCGCTTTTATGGTGCCAACGATCCGCGCCGCAACAGCGGGCTGGCGCTGGGTTATTGATTGTTGCAGTCGTCGCCAATTGCACAGCAACGAGGAACGCAGCAAAAACGGCTGCTGCAGACTATCCTCGCTTCGATGCAGCACGCTGGTGGATCCAAGTAATCGCGAAGTCGAAACCAAAAAAAGCCCCTTCTCCGCAGGAGAAGGGGCTTTGAATTTGGTAGGCGCAATTGGACTCGAACCAACGACCCCCACCATGTCAAGGTGGTGCTCTAACCAGCTGAGCTATGCGCCTGAA
>DATCIC010000215.1:0-4332 GCA_036508025.1 Rhodoferax sp.
TTGTGCTCAATCGCGGCCAAGTCTTCCAGCGTGAACGGGCGCTTGTAGGAGAAATCGTAGAAAAACCCGTTTTCGATCACCGGACCAATCGTGACCTGCGCATCCGGGAACAACTCTTTGACGGCGTACGCCAGCAAGTGCGCGGTTGAGTGGCGGATGACTTCCAGCCCCTCGGCATCCTTGGCCGTGATGATGGACACCGCGCTGTTCGCATCGATCAGATAACTGGTATCCACCACCTTGCCGTCCACCTTGCCCGCCAGCGCTGCCTTGGCCAACCCGGACCCAATGGAGGCCGCCACCCCGGCCACAGTGACAGGAGCCGGGTAGTCACGAAGAGAGCCGTCAGGCAGTGTGATTTGAATCATGATCAATATGAAAAAAGAATAAACCGAAGCAAAAAGCGCGGAACTGGCCGCGCTTCATTGTAAATTATTACTATATATTTTATAGCTACTCACACATAATACACGGGGGCTAGAGGCCTAAAACACCTATATATTTTGCGCTTGTTTGGCCCACTACCATGAGCGACCAACCGGTCTGGCTCGCATGGCAGGGTCAACGCGACTAGTTTAACCAAAAAGGGCCTGTGCTCCCCTTGCCGGAGAACACAGGCCCTGCAGGGCGTTAGCCGCGCCGCTTAGTGGAACTGTTCTTCTTCAGTGGAACCGGTCAGCGCCGTCACATTCGACTTGCCACCCTGAATCACGGTGGTGACTTCATCAAAGTAACCGGTGCCCACTTCTTGCTGGTGCGACACAAAGGTGTAACCGCGGGTGCGTGCGGCGAACTCGGGCTCTTGCACCTTCTCAACGTAAGCACTCATGCCACGCTTGACGTAATCCTGCGCCAGGTCAAACATGTTGAACCACATCGAGTGAATACCGGCCAAGGTGATGAACTGGTACTTGTAACCCATGGCGCCGAGTTCTTTCTGGAACTTGGCAATGGTGGCGTTGTCAAGGTTTTTCTTCCAGTTGAACGACGGCGAACAGTTGTAAGCCAGCAATTTACCCGGATGCTTGGCGCGCACGGCCTCCGCAAATTTACGGGCGAATTCGAGGTCAGGCGTACCGGTTTCGCACCAGACCAAATCGGCGTAGTCAGCGTAGGCCACGGCGCGGCTGATGGCTTGGTCCAGGCCTTTACGGGATTTGTAGAAGCCTTCGGCGGTGCGCTCACCGGTCAGGAAAGGTTTGTCGTTTTCGTCGTAATCGCTGGTCAACAGGTCGGCTGCTTCAGCATCGGTGCGGGCAATCACCAGCGTCGGCACGCCGCAGACGTCAGCGGCCATGCGGGCTGCAATCAACTTTTGAATCGCTTCATTGGTGGGCACGAGCACCTTGCCGCCCATGTGACCACATTTCTTGGCCGATGCCAGTTGATCTTCCCAATGCACGCCCGCAGCGCCGGCTCGGATCATGTTCTTCATCAATTCAAAACCATTGAGCACGCCGCCAAAACCGGCTTCGGCGTCGGCCACGATGGGCGCAAAGTTGTCCACATAGCCGGTGTCACCGGCGTCAATGCCGCGCGAGTGCTGGATCTCGTCGGCGCGGCGGAAGGTGTTGTTGATGCGCTCGACCATGGTCGGCACCGAGTCGACCGCGTACAAGGATTGGTCCGGGTACATCGACATAGACGTATTGCCGTCAGCGGCGACCTGCCAGCCCGACAGGTAAATCGCCTTCACGCCGGCCTTGACCTGCTGCATGGCTTGACCGCCCGACAAAGCACCGAGGCAATTGATATAGTCTTCGGTATGCAACAAGTTCCAGAGCTTTTCGGCACCGCGGCGCGCCAGGGTGTGCTCAATCGGGAACGACCCGCGCAAGCGCACCACATCGGCAGCGCTGTAACCGCGCTTGAGGCCCTTCCAGCGCGGGTTGGTGGCCCAGTCTTTTTCCAGTGCGGCGACTTGTTGTTCGCGGCTCAGTTGTCCGGTGATGGTTTGTGTCATGAGATCACTCCTAAAGTTGATAAAACTGTTTGCACCTGCCCTTCGCAAGTCCGGTGCTTCAAGGATAATTTTATGTCTTGTATAAGACTGATAATTGATCTTATGTCTTATAGAAGACATTTTTTAAACCAAACAAAATCAATAAGTTACATCAAGCATTTCACGCAGTGGAAATAAATTTTTTACTATGAGAAAAAATGTTGCAATGCACTCATTCGATTTTTTACATCCCGAAATTACTTTTCCGCCATGTGGAAAAATTGAGGGCGGCAACGCTGCCCGAATTCCAGGCCGCGGCCACCCCAAGGCCGCAGCATCAATGACGCGGACTGCGTCCCATCAGTTGCCGATCGAGTTCAGAAAAAACCAGGGAACCTGCCAAAGGGTCACACCGGCAAGGCCACTTTCTGATCGACGCTGAACTGGTAGTCTTTGAAGATGTGCTCGGCACTCAAAGTCTGGTAACTGCCATCGGCCAGGCGGCGGGTCGTGTCCTTGAGCCGGTAGGTGTAGTGGCCACAGGTCCAGAGCTTGAAGTTGCGCATGTGGGTGCACAGGCAGGTTTTGTCCATCACCACGAGATTCTTGCCATCGGGGTGCAAAGCCAACTCGCGGTTGTAGGCCGTGATGTAGGCACAGTTGCCGTTGCCGTCGAGCAAGTAGCCATAAGACTCACAGCCGGGCCGAATGCCCGAACCGATGGCCGGCGACCCCTTCAACATGCGCATCGGGTAGCCGGTCGGCGAGATCGTGTTGACCACGATGTCTTCTTCGCTGGCTCTGAAGTAATCCTGCTTGACCTCGGCGGGCAAACCACACTCATTGGCCACGGTGAACCGGGTCGCCACCTGCACAGCCGCCGAGCCCGTTTCCAGAAACGACACCGCGTCGCTGCCGGTAAAGATGCCACCGGCGGCAATCACCGGAATATCGAGCTGCTCGGTTTTCATGAACTGCACCACTTCAGCCAAGATCGTGGCCAGGTCGTATTGCGCCCAGTCCATGCCAAAACCCAAATGGCCACCGGCCAACGGGCCTTCCACAATCACATAATCGGGCTTGCGATCCAGCCGGGCATTTTTGCGCAGAAACAATTGCAGCGCACGCACCGAGGACACGATGATGCCGAGCTTGGCATCGCGAAAGCGGGGATGGTCTGCAATAAGCCCAAACGAGCCCAGGTGCAAACCGGCGCTCAAGGTGATGCCATCAATGCCTGCATCCAACGCTGACGCCATGCGCACTTGCAAGGTCTCGCGCGGCCCGTTCATGGTCAACTTTTCCATGCAGTTGACAAAAATCAGGCCATCGCTTCCCTTGGCCCGCATGGTGGCTTCAACGTGGCGCCGGGTGGCCTCGGCCAGCACACCCAGATCAAACTTGATGATGGACTTGTCGGAGTTGTTGATGTTGGCCTTGTAGAAACGGGTTTTGTCTTTGACGAAACTGGTGTCAAAACGCCGGTCAGATACGTCGGGCACCATAGCGTCAGAGATATGGCCGATGCCACCGAGCCGCGCGGTTTCCAGGGCCAGTTCGGCGGTTGAAATATCAACCCCCATGCCACCGACCATGATCGGGACAAACTCTTTTTTTCCGAACTTCAGGCGGAAATCATCAACACGTTTCATGAGAATCCTCGGGGAGACTCCAAGCTCTCGGGTACCCGTTTTGGAGGCAGACCCCCAGGGGGCAACGAAAAGCTGAAGTCGCAAGACAACATAGTCCTGTAAGCGCGGAATTCTACCCGCCTGCCCTCTCAAATCTGATGGATTGATAATTCCCCTGCCCGGCTTAAGTGCTTGACCGAGGCCGTCAGGCTTGACGCTCGACGGCTCCTGGGCCCACGCAGCGCGTTACGCGCTGACTCGCATGCGCTCACGTAAGATGGACGCCAAAAGCCCCTTATCAAATAGCCACAGTTAACAAGGCATTGACCCTCATGGCCACTTCATCCAGCAAACCCCTGCGCCCGCTCAAGGGCGTACGCATCCTCAGTCTCGCGCTCAACCTGCCCGGCCCGGCGGCCTTGATGCGCTGCCAGCAAATGGGCGCAAGCTGCGTCAAGCTGGAACCGCCCGCACCCTTTGGTGCCGCGCCCGGCGCGTCGGGCGATCCCATGGGCTTGTACAACCGGGCTGCCTACACGGTGCTGCACCAGGGTGTTCGCATCAAAGTCGCCGACCTCAAGACGGATCAGGGCCAAAAAGCCTTGCACCGGGAGTTGGCCAAAGCCGATGTGTTGCTGACCTCTTTTCGACCGTCGGCACTGAGCAAACTGGGCTTGGACTGGAAAACGCTGCACCAGCGTTACCCGGCCCTGTCACAGGTGGCGATTGTGGGCGCCCCCGGCGCGCGCGCCGAAGAGC
>DATCIC010000216.1:0-3751 GCA_036508025.1 Rhodoferax sp.
TAGCGCCTCAATGCCGACAAACGGCGCTTCTGGCCTACAGCTTCGGGACAACAACTCCGAAAACGCCGCCTCATCCAGCCCAATAATCTCCTTGTCGACGTAACCCGTCATGCGCAAAAAGGCCGGACTGGCGAATCTCACCCGTCCGCAGGTGTCAAACGACACGAACCCATCTGGACTCAATTCGTAGATAGCGTTCAGTTGCTCATTGCGGTCTAGAATGCGCGCCTCGGCCGCCTTGCGCGCCGTAATATCCACAAATGCGCCGACGTAGTGGGTAATTTCACCGAGACTGTTTTTTACTGCCCCACCTAAATTCAAACTCACGTCAGGGAACGTTGGCGAAGAATCAGCAGTTGCCCCAACCTGGGACTCTCGCGTAAAAGTGGATAAAGATTTGACGGTGACCACATTCGGGACAGGCAGCGAGATACTGACCATAACTTGCCCTCCAGCACACTCGAAAGTAAGCACCCGAGCAGCACCGTCTGTCATTGATTGCTGAAATCGTCGAAGCTTGATTAAGCGTACGCGTATTGGTGTCCGCTTAATTTTAATGGACACGATATGGCGACCCGACGAACGCACAGTCTCGAATTCAAGCGCAGCGCAGTCAAAGCCAGTGACGAGCCAGGCGCCTCGATTGCCGGCGTGGCGATGGCCCACGCGATCAACGCCAATCAACTGCATGCCTGGCGGCGACTGTTTTTGGCAGCCCCGCCCATTGTCGCTGAGCCACAACTTCTGCCGGTGATGATTACCCCAGAATCTCCACCGGATTTTCCGTTATCGGCAGATGGGTACATTGAGATCCAGTTCCCACGAGTTCGACTTTCGGTCCGGGGCCGCGTTGACCTGGATGTCTTGCAAAAGGTACTGACGACACTGCGCGCACGATGATCAGTCTGCCCAAGGGAACTGCATTTGGCTGGCCGCCGGCGTGACCGACATGCGCCGTGGCTTCGACGGTCTGGCCGCGATCGTTCAGGAGAAACTCGCCGCCGATCCATTCTCGGGTCATGTCTTCATCTTCCGTGGCCGGCGCGGTGATTTGGTCAAGTTGCTTTGGTGGGACGGCGATGGCTGCTGCCTCTTCGCCAAGCGTCTTGAGCGCGGCCGCTTCATCTGGCCACAGGCCACTGAAGGCTCGGTTCATCTGACTGCGGCTCAACTTTCCATGCTTCTGGAGGGCATCGACTGGCGCCGGCCGATTCGCACCTGGCAACCGGCGGTAGCAGCGTAAAGAAACCTGTAAAAACCTGCCCGCAGGGCTGTTCACAGGGACGTGATTCGCGTAAACTTTGGTCATGCCAACCGCCGCCGACCCCACACAAGAGGCCCTCGTAATTGCCCGTCTTCGGCGGCAATTGGCGGAACACGTCGCCCAGATCAAGCACCTCAAACGCCTGGTCACCAAACTTCAGCGGATGCACTTTGGCCCACGCTCCGAGCGTTGGATCGATCCGGGGTCGCTTGGTTCCGGCGTGGTCGCCAAGCCGCTGCCGGTGCCAGAAGCACCGCCGTCATCTCCCGTTGCGAAAGCGCCCGGCGTACCACGGCCGCGAATTCGCCGAGACTTTCCGGACCACCTTTCCCGGGAGAGCGTGTTTCATCCCCCGGAAACAGCCCTCTGCCCGGACTGCGGCGGACGGCTCAAGCCGTTGGGGGAGGATGTCTCCGAAATCCTCGAGTACGTCCCGGCCAGTTTCAAGGTCGTCCGGCATGTCCGCCCCAAGCTCGCCTGTGCGTGTTGCGATCACATTGCCCAAGCGCCCGCGCCGTCACGTCCAATCCCGCGCAGCTTCGCCGGCCCCGCGCTGCTGGCCCACGTCCTGGTCGGGAAATATTGCGACCACTTACCACTCTATCGGCAGAGCGGCATTTGCCAACGATCCGGCATTATTCTGAGCCCGTCCACCCTGGGCGATTGGGTCGGCCAGTCGCATCACTTGTTGACGCCCTTGGTCGAAGCGCTGCGCCGCTATGTCTTTCTGGCCGAGAAGCTTCATGCGGACGATACGCCGATTCATGTATTGGCTCCCGGAGAAGGCAAAACCCGAATCGGGCGCCTGTGGACCTATGTGCGTGATGATCGCCCCGCCGGAACGAGCGAACCGGCCGCCGTCTGGCTAGCCTATTCAGCCAACCGCAAGGGCGAGCATCCCCAAGCGCACCTGAAGTTCTACCAAGGTATTCTTCAGGCCGACGCCTATGCGGGGTACAACCTGGTCTATGAACAGGGCGTCCAGGAAGCCGCCTGCTGGGCTCACGTCAGACGCAAGTTCTTCGATATTCATCAGGCGAACGCCTCACCCCTGGCCGGCGAAGCCGTTCAGCGTATCGGTGCGCTCTACGCGCTGGAGGCGCCGATACGCGGCAAGCCCCCGGAGGATCGGCTTCAGGGCCGGGTACCGGCCAAAGCCCTGCTCGACGACTTCCATACCTGGCTGCTGAAGGTTCGGGGGACACTCTCGCAAAAGTCCGAGCTGTCGGGGGCCATGGGCTACGCCCTGAATCAGTGGACGGCCTTGATTGGCTATGTATCGGATGGGCGCATCGAGATCGATAATAACGCCGCAGAACGTTCTCTCCGTGCGGTCGCACTGGGCCGCAAAAACTTCCTGTTCGCGGGTTCCGATGCCGGTGGTGAGCGGGCGGCCGCCTTTTATAGTTTGATCGGCACGGCCAAACTGAACGGCATGGATCCTGAGGCGTATCTGTCCGCTGTGCTGGCTCGAATTGCTGACCATCCCATTAACAGGGTCGACGAACTGCTTCCCTGGAATCTCTCCATTGATACGCTGGCTACCCCGCTGCGGGAAGCGGCCTGAACAAGAAAGTCGTTATGCCACGCACATCCCCGACAAATTTCCCCAATCTTGACGCCCTGATCCTGGACGGTCAAATCACCATCGGGAAGATCCCTCCGATCGGCAATGTGGCCATCGCCACCAACGGTCAAAAGACGATCGCCATGCTGCGCCAACGTCCTGGGGACGTGCTTCTTGACGTCCTTCAGCGCCTGGACGAGGCTGTCAAGAAGGCCATCGAAACCGATGTCTATACCGATGAAATCAACACGCCAGTCGCACCATCGCCAAAGCGCCGATAACGGATTCAGCACGAAAATTCAAGCACGGTACTGGCCGGTTGATTACGTTGGATCTTCAGAAGTCATAATATTGTTGCAATCGTCACGCGGCAGACACTTGATGACAATTGCTATCCTTTGCAAGATACAAGGCATCGTCTGGATTCAGGGTTTTGCACTGCACAAGTCCGTGAAGCCATCTCTCGGTGGCTTCACGGATGTAAACAATTTCTTCCGAGCGATCTTCAGATTTGTTGGAACATTTATGGCGTTGGAAGGGTTTTGACTTTCCCCTTCCGTGGAATATCACTCTTTTTAGGGGTGATCGAACCGTCTGCAAGAGTGCCCCTTGTATCGAGCGTTTTCATCTCAGACTCAAGTTGAGAGAGCCTTTCGTTAAGTTCATCACGCTCGATTATTCGCGTGTCAACATTGTATGAAAAAGTCGTGTAGATTTTCTCCAGTTGCTTGAGATCAAGTTGCCAATCCGAGTTGGCATCAAGAAGCACACCGACTAACATCGACACCCTGATACCGCAAGGGTCGAACTTGATAGTGCAAGAGTCGCTGAATTTCCCGACTCTAACGATTGATCCTTTTCCGAAATACGGATGTTGGACAACTACTCCTATCAGAAATCCAAGTGAATAAAATTTCGAG
>DATCIC010000217.1:0-8713 GCA_036508025.1 Rhodoferax sp.
GCGCTGTGACGAGTCGAGGCAAACGAAATATTCGAGGGGTCAAAAAGAGAACCAGCAACTATGGGGCGAGAAAAAGAGGGGATCCTATCAATCAGCCATGCGACCCCACACCAAGAATTCTTTCTAACTAAACAGTATTGGAATTGAGCCTCATGGCCCATGACCGCCATGTGCAACTTGGCCATGCCGGCACAAATTCACACCACCTGACGCAAGGACCCTCTCCATGGATGACATCGTCAAGCAAGCCTTGCTCAAATGGCCGAACGTGCCCGACTGCTATGGCTGGCTCGGCCTGGATGCGCGCGGCAACTGGTTCATGCGCGACGAACGCGCCCAGGCGCAGGGGCCGTTTACCGGCGGCAGCGCGCCCAGCAAGGGTTCGATGCTCAAGCACGACAAACTGATTGACTTCATCGGGCGCAACTACCAGCCCAACGCAGAAGGGCAGTGGTTTTTTCAGAACGGACCGCAGCGCGTCTATGTCGAACTGCAAGCCACGCCGCTGATCTGGCGCGTCCATGAGGATTTGTCGGTTCAGGATCATTGCGGCAGGGCCGCGTCTGTGCAGCATTGCCTGCTGGACGAATTGGGGCGTGTCTACCTGGCAACGTCGATCGGCTTTGGCCTGGTGCACAGCCTGGACATGGGCTATGTCGCGGACGCGGTGGAGCAGGGCCTGTGGTTGCCACAGGAGGTGCTTTGCAGCGACCTGCCGACGCGCTTCAACTATGTTCCGAGTCCGTTATCACTTCAATAACAGGAGCTACTCACGCTTACTGTACGGGGGTTAGAGCCTGATTTGGCTTAAATTCTGCCAAAAGCGTAACCGTCGGCGACGACCAGACCTTCGACCCGCTCAATCAAGCGCAGCAGGGGCTTGAGCTCGCGGTAGCGCGCGCAGGTGGCGCGCATGTAATGGATAAAGCGCGGCGTGTCAGCCAGGTACTGGGGCTTGCCATCACGCAGTGTCAGGCGGGCAAAAATGCCGGCGACTTTCAGGTGGCGTTGCAGGCCCATCCATTCCACCCCCCGGTAAAACTCGCCAAAGTCGTCCCCCACTGGCAGACCGGCCTTGCGCGCTTTTTCCCAGTAACGGATGGTGATGTCGAGGCAGAAATCCTCCTCCCAGCTCAGGAAGGCATCACGCATCAAACTGGCAATGTCATAGGTGATGGGGCCATAGACCGCATCCTGAAAGTCCAGCACGCCCATGCGCTGATCTCCCCCAGGCGCAGCCACCATCAGGTTACGCGGCATGAAGTCGCGGTGCACAAAAACCGAGGGCCAGGCCAGGTTGTGCGTCACGATGTGCGCAAAAGCCTGGTCCAGCGTGCGCCGCAGCTCGCCCTCAACCGCTACACCGCGGTGCCGGGCCAGATACCAATCAGGAAACAGTTCCAGCTCGCGGCGCAGCAGCGCCTCATCGTAAGGGGGGAGAACGCCCGGCGTGGAGGCGCATTGCCAGGCAATCAGTGCGTCAACCGCCTGCAGGTACAGACCCTGGTTGGCGTGCGGGTCGTCCCGATGGATCACCTGCATCATGGTTTGCGCGCCCAGATCACTCAGCAGCATGAAGCCGTGGGCGGCGTCCCACGCGAGCACCTCGGGCGCATGCACCTGCGCCTGGTGCAGCAACTGGGCGACTTTGACAAAAGGCTGGCAGTCTTCCTTGTCGGGTGGCGCGTCCATGATGATGTAGCTGCCCTGGGTGCCATCCACGCGCAAGTAGCGCCGGAAACTGGCGTCGGCGGACGCACTGCGCAAAGAGTCGATGACCAGGCCGTGCGCTGGCGCCAGTCGGGCCAGCCAGCCGCTGAAATCGGCTTCGCGCTGCGCGTCAGGCCAGATGGGTGCGGTGGCCGGAGTGGTTTCGGGTGGGAAGGCTGTGCTCATGGATAATCCATTCTACAAAGCCGAATGCTCCCGGTTCGTTTCCAACCTGTTTTCACCCCCGTTACTGCCCCTGCCTGATGCGCTTTTTGATGCACGAACTTGAACTCAGGCCACACTTGGCCCGTTTTACCCAGCGCCCACTTGCCCTGCTGGCTTGGGTTTTGCTGCAGGGGACAAGCGTCAGTGCTCAAGTGGCTCAGGTCGCACCCGACGAGCCGCCAGTGCCGCTAAAGACCAGCCCTTTGCTGCAAGAGCAGGTGGCCCCTGCGCTGCGTAGCAGCTTGCCAACCTTCGTCTCGGCTGAGCACCTCTTCGGGCGCCCGGACCTGGAAACCGTGCTGGAAGGCCGCGCCGAACTGCGTCGCGGCGACCTCGTGATCAAGGCCGACCGGCTGGAATATGACCAGCCAAGCGACCTGGCCACAGCCAGTGGCAATGTCCTGATTAACCGCGCCGGCAATGTGTATGAAGGGCCGCTGCTGGAACTCAAACTCAATAAGTTTGAGGGTTTTTTCAACCAGCCGCGCTATTATTTTCTCAAGAATGATGCGCATGGCGAAGCCGATCGTGTCGACTTCATTGATGACCAACGGGCCGTCATCCACAACGCCACCTTCACCACCTGCCGCCGCTTGCCGGGCCCGAGCTGGCTGCCGGACTGGATTCTGCGTGCCGCCAGCATCAGCCTGGACAACGAGGAAGATGTGGGCACGGCAAAGGACGCCTTGCTGAGCTTCAAAGGGGTGCCACTGCTGCCGATTCCCTACCTCAGTTTTCCGCTCAGTGATAAACGCAAGTCAGGTTTCATGCCGCCGACGCTGGGGCTGGACAATGTCAATGGGGCCGAAGTGAGCGTGCCCTACTACTGGAACATCGCGCCGAACCTGGATGCTACTTTCACCCCAACGGTCATGAGCAAGCGCGGCGTCAATCTGAGCAGCGAGTTGCGCTATCTTGAGGCGGACTATGCGGGTCAATTGCAGCTGGATCTGATGCCGTCTGACCAGTTGCGTGACAGCAATCGCTGGGGTTTGGCTTACACGCACCAAGCCACACTGCAGAACAGTTGGACGCAGCCGTTCACCGCTGGCAGCATGGCCTTGAACCTCAACCTGAACCGGGTCAGTGACGACAATTACTGGCGTGATTTCACCCGCGCGTCGACCGGATCGCTGACCCAGCGTCTGCTCACCAACGACGCCAGCCTGTCCTGGACCGAGGGCAATTTTTCCAACACTGTGCGCACGCTCAAGTGGCAAACCCTGCAGGACGTGAGCGCCCCCATCACGCCACCCTATGACCGTTTGCCGCAGTTGGCCACGCGTTATGCCCGCAGCAATGTCGGCGGATTTGATTATTCGGTGGATGCGGATTACACCCGGTTTCAGTCCGAGCGCAGCCTCACCCTGCAACCCAATGCCCAACGCGTCTTCTCTGTGTTGCAGCTCAGTCGACCCTGGCTGGCTGCGGCCGGCTTCATCACCCCCAAGCTGCAACTGAACGTCAGTGACTATCAATTTGACGCGCCACTGAGTAATGGGGCTACGGCGGCGAGCCGCGTCGTGCCGACCTTCAGCCTGGACAGTGGCCTGGTGTTTGAACGTGATGCCCGCTATTTCGGCATGAACTTTCGCCAGACCCTGGAGCCCCGTGCGTTTTACGTCAAGACACCGTATCGCGACCAGAGCCTGTTGCCCAACTATGACTCGGGCGCTGTCGATTTCAACTTTGCCACCATCTACACCGAGAACGCCTTTGTCGGCAACGACCGCATTTCTGACAGCAATTTGCTGACGCTGGGCGTGAGCACGCGCCTGCTGGACCCGGACACCGGCGCCGAGGCTGCGCGCTTTGGCGTGGCGCAACGCTTGCGCTTCAGTGACCAGAACGTCACCTTGCCGCCCTTGCCTGGCAGCACACTGAGTAGCGTTCCTGTGACCGACCGCATCAGCGACATTTTGCTGGGCGCCGCAGTCAACTGGAACCCGAAGTGGGCTTTCGACTCCACCGTGCAGTTCAACCCCACCACCGAGCAGTCGGTGCGCTCCACCATTGGCGCGCGCTACAGCGCGGGCCACTACCGCACGGTAACGGCGGCTTATCGTTATCAACGCGACGCCAGCGAACAGCTCGACATCGGCTGGCAGTGGCCGATCAATGACCTGTGGGGCGAGCGCGGCCAGGAACTGGGCGCTGGAAGGGGTCAGGGCGAGGGGCGCTGGTACAGCGTCGGGCGCCTCAATTACAGTATGCAAGAAAGCAAGCTGGTCGATGCCGTCATCGGTTTTGAGTACGATGCGGGCTGCTGGCTGGGTCGCATTGTGCTGGAGAAACTGCAAACCAGTACCGCATCGGCCAATCAGCGCATCATGTTCCAGCTTGAGTTTGTCGGCTTGACCCGCTTGGGCATGAACCCCTTGAAGTCCTTGAAAGACAATATTCCCGGTTACCAGTATCTGCGAGAGCAAACCAGCCCTCCCAGTCGTTTCAGCAACTACGATTAATCCATCATGACCCATCGCCTTGTGGCCCTTAGTGTGGCCAGCCTTGCCCTTCTTGCTCCCTTGACTGCACCGGCGCAGCGCTTGCGGCCCTCCGCTGCGGCTGTCGGCACCAGTGTTGTTGCGCCCGCGAGGGTGCCAGCCGCTGCCGGGCTGGCGGCCGACTACATTGTGGCGGTGGTCAACTCCGAACCCATCACCAACAACGAGGTGCGCGCCGCCCTGCAAGGCCTGTTACAACAGCTGGCCCAGCAGGGCAAGCCACAAGTCGATGGCAAAGCGTTGGCACGCCAGGTGCTGGAGCGCCTCATCAACGAAAAAGCCCAGCTGCAACTGGCCCGGGAGTCCGGTATTACGACGGACGACGCAGCCATTGACCAGGCCGAGCAGAACATCGCCCGGCAAAATCAGCTCACGGTGCCCGAACTGCGCCGACGCCTGGCTCAGGAAGGCGGCGTGCCCAGCCAGTTCCGCAACCAGTTGCGCGATCAGATCGTGCTGACACGCCTGCGTGAGCGTGAGGTCGAACCGCGCGCGCGGGTGTCAGACCTGGAGGTCGATCAATTCATACGAGAGCAACAAACCAGCAACGACCCTGCGGTCCAGCAAATCAACCTGGCTCAAATCCTGGTGTCGGTTCCCGATACCGCTACCCCGGTACAAGTAGCCGCCTTGCAGGCACGGGCGCAACGCGCGCTGACACGTGCACGTGCGGGCGAAGACTTTGTTACCCTGGTGCGCGAGTTTTCCGACGCGTCAGACAAGGCCAGCCTCGCCAATGGCGGCCAGCTCGGCCTGCGCACAGCTGATCGCTACCCGCCGCTGTTCCTTGAGGCAACGCACAACCTGGCTGCCGGTGAAATCTCGGCGCTGGTGCGTTCGGGCGCGGGCTTTCACATCCTCAAAGTACTGGAAAAGAAAAACGCGGCACTGCCAGCCATGACGGTGACGCAAAGCCGGGCCCGCCATATCTTGTTGCGGGTCAGCCCGCAACTCAGTGAGAGCGCCGCCCGTGACAAGCTCAATGGATTCAAAAAAAGCGTCGCGGCCGGGCAAGCTGATTTTGCCGCGCTGGCCCGCGTCCATTCGCAAGATGGCAGTGCCGCGCAGGGCGGCGACCTGGGGTGGGCCAATCCGGGCATGTTTGTGCCGGAATTCGAGGCGGTCATGAACAGCCTGGCGCCGGGGCAGATCAGTGAACCCTTGGTATCGCGTTTTGGCGTTCATTTGATTCAGCTGACGGAACGTCGCAAGGCCACCCTCAGCCCGCAGGAGCAGCGTGAGACCGTGCGCGCCATGTTGCACGAAAAGAAGCTCAATGAAGCTTATGTCAGCTGGGCGCAAGACGTGCGGGGTCGCGCCTATGTAGAGTTGCGCGAGCCGCCTCAATAAACAAATGACCCCCACGCCGTTCATATGAAGCACATTGCCCGCAAACGCTTCGGCCAGCATTTTCTGACCGATGGTTTCATGATTGAAGCCATCGTCGACGCCATTGCCCCCAAGCCGGGGCAGGCGATGGTGGAGATCGGGCCCGGTCTGGCTGCGTTGACCCAACCCCTGGTGGAGCGTCTGGGCCAGCTCACCGTGATTGAGCTTGATCGCGACCTGGCCGCGCGCCTGCGGGCGCATCCCCAGCTTATGGTGATTGAATCTGATGTACTGAAAGTGGACTTTTCCCAAGTGGCGCAAGGGCTGGCCGCTACAAAATTAAGAGTTGTTGGCAACTTGCCGTATAACATCTCGACGCCGATCCTGTTTCACTTGCTGGATTTCATCGACGTGATCGAAGACCAGCATTTCATGCTGCAAAAAGAAGTGATTGACCGCATGGTGGCGCGGCCTAGCACCGCCGCCTACGGCCGTTTGAGTGTCATGTTGCAGTGGCGTTACGCGATGGAAAACGTCTTGCTGGTTCCGCCTGAGAGCTTCGAGCCGCCGCCTCGCGTCAACAGTGCGGTGGTTCGCATGGTGCCGCACGTCAACCCGGCAGCGGTGGATGGGCAGCTCTTGAGCGAACTGGTCCAAGTGGCTTTCAGCCAGCGTCGCAAGCTGTTGCGCCATACCCTGGGACAATGGCTGCAGGAACAAGCCTACGCGGATAGTTTTGACGTGCAGCGCCGGGCGGAAGAAGTCCCCGTGGCTGAATACCTGGCATTGGCGTTGCAATTGGCCGCACAAAATCAACCCGCCAGTCACTGACCGGCTGGCGGTCAACCCAGAAAAAAAGGCCTTCTCTTTCGATGGGCCTTCTGGAGCGGGGAAGCGGCGGTGCGATCAGGCGGCCGCCAACCAATACCCGGAATTAAAGGGGCTGCTCATGCGCAGCGCCAGTGGTGATATGTCCAACAGTTTGTCAGTTGGCATTTTCTCCCCGGACTCGGTGGTGAGTTCGACGCCTGACAAGGTTTGGCTGCCGACGCCGTTGCCTTTTGCCTCGTTCGCCCGTTCTGCTTGGCTGGTGTGTGCAGAACGGGCTACAGAAAAGAATAGAAACATCGGAATGGTATCTTTCGATCACCCCAGTAATCAGCCGCGTCGCGAAAGATGTCGAGCAATTGCTCGCGCGCTTCCTTGTCGAACTTCGCATGGGCCGGAATGTGCTCCAACACCACAATAAAGCCTGGCTGTGGGCCGGACTTGTGCAGCGGGTCGGTCATGCTGTCATACAGTGCGTCAAAATTCTTGCCAACGTGCACCGACAACATGAATTGCTGACCAATGAGATCCAGTACGTCCTGCTTGGTCTGGGCGTTGGCCAGATTGGCGTACAGAAAATGCTGGCCCAAGGATTGGGCCGCACCTTGCAACTCCGGCACCCGAAAAGCCCGGATCGACTGGACGATATTTGGCCGCACACCGCGTAGCGGCACGTCCGTTGCAGCACGTTGCAGTGCGGCGGTTTCTTGGCTCAATGACATATTCATTCTCGCTTCGCTTTTCGTAAGTAATAAACCGATTTCACGGCACGATCCGGCGGAAGCTCGCATAGTGATCGGCAGTGTAATAACAAGCATCAGGCGTTCTGGCAGCCCCTCCGCACACAATGCGCCGGGTTCCCCGTGCGCGCAAATTTGGTGTTGCGACGGTATATTCACGGTAGTAGCCGCGCTTTTGGAGTGGCAGCAAACGCTCACGGTTGCCAAATACCACACCATCTTTTTCATGCGCAAACGGACCGCCTTGATGAATCAGGTCGTAGGTCTGCACACCTTGCTTGGGCAAGGCCGCCACCGCGATGGGAGTGGCAGCATCTGCCAGGGCGGGCCCTTTGGCCAGTACCCCTGCACAGGCGAAAACCGCAGCAAGAAAAAAGCTGGTAAGTACTAACTTAGAGCTTTTCAGACGCAACATGAACAAGACACCTCTCGCAAGACTCCGGGTTAACCCGTAATTTCAAGGTGCGTAGTGTCGCGTATTTACAAAAATAATGCAAGCGTTTGCCTAAAAAATAGGCAGATACAAAAGGCCAAATAGCTTGCTAAGTTAGCGCTAGCTTAGGTTTTAGAGCCTAGCGGCTGGCGTTTGCATCGGCCACTGTGAGGGCCGTCATATTCACAATTCGACGCACTGTGGTGCTGGCTGTCAAGATATGCACCGGTTTGGCGGCACCCAGTAGCACCGGGCCAACGGCAATATTGCCACCGGCTGCCGTTTTAAGCAGGTTATAGGCAATATTGGCGGCATCGATATTGGGAAGCACCAGCAGATTGGCGTCTCCCGCCAGTGTGCTGTTGGGCATGAGGGCGGCGCGGGCGGCGCCATCGAGCGCCACGTCGCCATGCATTTCGCCGTCCACCTCCAGCCAAGGCGCCCTAACCCGCAGCAAGTCCAAAGCCTCGCGCATCTTCACGGCGCTGGGTTGGTTGCTGCTGCCAAAGTTGGAGTGCGACAGCAAGGCGGCTTTGGGCCGAATGCCAAAACGCACCATTTCCTCTGCCGCCAGGACCGTGATCTCGGCCACCTGCTCGGCACTGGGATCGTAGTTGACGTGGGTGTCCACTATAAATAGCTGGCGCTCGGGCAACATCAGGCAATTCATGCAAGCATAGGTGTTGACCCCCGCACGTTTGCCAATCACCTGATCCAGATATTGCAGGTGCATGGCCGTGGTACCCCAAGTACCGCAGATCAGGCCGTCAACGTCACCCTTGTGCAGCAACATGCTGCCAATCAGGGTCAGGCGGCGGCGCATCTCGATCTTGGCAACTTGGGCCGTCATGCCCTTGCGCTCGGTCATGCGGAGGTAGGTTTGCCAGAAATCGCGGTAGCGATGGTCCTGCTCCACATTGACGACGCTGTAGTCTTGCCCCTCT
>DATCIC010000218.1:0-6887 GCA_036508025.1 Rhodoferax sp.
CGAATAGGGGCGCTGATGGAATAGCCGTGCACGGCGGCCAGCGCTATTTTGATGCGCAACGCGCCGAGCAGGCGCACCGAATCCGCCCCAGCGCAGATCACGGCGGCGTCATAGGGGCGTGCGCTGGCGTCGCCGGCGACAGTGAGCGTGACGCCGCCGGCGCTGCTGACGTGCGTGACTTGGGTATTGAATTCAAATTTGACGCCACGGCGCTGGGACTCGTTTTTGAGCAACAGGGCAAACTGGCGGCAATTGGCGACTTCAGCATCGATGAGTTGAATGGCACCAAAAAATGGCGTGTCCGGACTCAAGGCGGGCTCCAACTTGCGGACGTCGAGTGCGCTCAGTTCCTTGAAATCCCGGCCCGCTTCACGCAGCAACTGCAGACCAGGCTGTATCATTTTGCTGTCCTGCTCGGAGCGCAGCAACATCAGGAGACCCTCACTGCGTTCGTAGTCCAGTTTTAAATCCGCCGTGATGTGGTGCAAACGTTCACGGCTGTAGCTGGCAAGGCTCTGCCTCTGAGCCTGATTGGCCCGATGGTGGTCAAGCCGACGGGCGCGATGCCATTTCCAGAACCAGGCCAGCTCGTGAGCCGAAATTGGCCAGCTGAGTCTGATGGGGTGACGGTGGCTGAAAAAATGGCTGATTTCCCGGCTCGGCATGCCGGAGGCCACGATGCCGGCATTGGCAAAACTGGCTTCTTCGGCTGCGGCGCCACAGCGCTCCAGCACGGTGACTTCGTGCCCATCACGGCTAAGCTCATAGGCCGTGGTGACGCCGATGATGCCGGCGCCAATAACTGCAATCTTCATGAATCCCTTTGTTCTTGTAAACCTTGCAGGACAGACCGTAGCGAAGCGCGGCTCTGTCCTCAATTTATTAGGTGTAAATGGCCTCTAGCCCCCGTGTACTATGCACAAGTAGCTATTATTTTTGTAGTATTTGTTCGATCTGCAGCGCGATGTTGAGCACGCTGTCGTCGCGTAGCGCACCGGCCCATACCATCAAACCCACGGGTAACTCATCGGCGGTCTGGCAGGGTAGCGACAGGGCGCAGCCATCGAGCATGTTGACCACGCCGGGGTTGCGCAGCAGCAGGGCGTTGACGCGGAAAAAAGCGGCGTCGCGCTGCAGGCCTGGCGCCAGCTCCGCTATGGGTGGCGCCACGATCGGGACGGTGGGCGACAACACCGCGTCAAAGCCCTGCAGGGCCGATGCCATCTGGCTGATCCAGCGTTGCCGCTCGTTCTGCAGCGTGATGTAGTCATAGGCACTCATGCTGGCGCCGCGCTGGATGCGGCTTGCTACGCGCGGGTCGTAAGCAGCGGTGTTGCGCTCGAGTAACCGGCGATGCCAAACGTAACTCTCAGCCGCTGCAAAGCTGCCTGCCGCCTGAATCGACTGCAGTTGGCTGATCTCGGTCAGGTTGACTTCTTCAATCCGGGCCCCGGCCCGGCGCAGGGTGGCCAGGGTACGCTGCCAGGCACGCGATACGGTGGCGTCCAGGTCGTCCTGCATCAGGGTGCCGGCGACGGCCAGGCGGTAGGCGGCCAGTGGCGCGGAGCTGCGCGTAACCTGGCGCTGGGCCAGCACTTCGTGCGCCAGTATCGCGTCACGCACGCTGCGGGTCAGGGCGCAGACCGTGTCAAGCGTACTGGACAAGGGCAGGGCACCTTGGATTGGCACCAGGCGGGCGGTGTTTTTAAAGCCAACGATGCCGTTCAGAGCGGCCGGAATGCGGATGGAGCCGCCGGTGTCGCTTCCCAGACCGATGAATGCGGCTCCGGTGGCCACTGACACGGCTGCGCCCGACGATGAGCCGCCGGGAATGCGCGGCACCTCGGTGCTGCACGCGTTGGCGGGGGTACCAAAGTGCGGGTTAGTGCCGACGCCCGAGAACGCAAACTCCACCATGTGGGTACGGCCCATGAAGGCCGCGCCGGCGCGGCGCAAACGCGCAACGGCCGCGCTGTCTTGCCGGGCGGGCGGGGCATCTTTGAGGACCACTGAGCCGGCGCAGGTGGTTTGTCCGGCCACATCAAACAGATCCTTGATGGAAACGGCCAGGCCCGCCAGCGGCTTGGTCTGGATGTCCGGGGCGTTGGCGATGGCACGGGCTTCGTCAAATGTGGTTTGCAGGAAGGCATGCTGGCAGGCGGTCGATTGCGCGGCCTGAATGGCTCGCTCAATTTCGCTTGTTGCCTGGGTTTGGCCGCTGCGCAAGCGCTGCCGTGTGGTGTGGAGGTCTGAAAGCATGGAAATGGCAGGCTATAATTGTCGGGCTTTGCTGGGTGGCCCAAGTGGCTATTTGGTGAGCAAATCAGCAAACCAGTTTCATCAAGGTGTTGCAACTTTTTACCGGCGCATCAGTAGCGTCTGCAAGAAGTGGCAAAAACGAACTGGATTTTAGACCTAACCTTTGGAATTAATTATGGCAATTACCATGCGCGAAATGCTGGAAGCCGGTGTCCATTTTGGCCACCAAACCCGCTTCTGGAACCCCAAAATGGCCCCGTTCATCTTCGGCCATCGCAACAAAATCCACATCATCAACCTGGAAAAATCGCTGCCGATGTTCCAGGAGGCTGCCAAGTTTGCCAGCCAGGTTTCCGCCCGCCGTGGCACCGTGCTGATGGTCGGTACCAAGCGCCAGGCGCGTGAGACCGTCGCCCTGGAAGCCCAGCGTGCGGGCGTGCCTTATGTTGACCAGCGTTGGCTCGGCGGCATGTTGACCAACTTCAAGACGGTCAAGACCTCCATCAAACGCCTCAAAGACATGAAGATCCAGCAAGAAGCAGGTCTGGACAGCTTGAGCAAGAAAGAACAACTCATGTTCGCCCGTGAGCTGGCCAAGCTGGAGCGCGACATTGGCGGTATTCAGGATATGACAGCGTTGCCGGATGCGATTTTCGTGATTGACGTTGGTTTTCACAAAATTGCGATTGCTGAAGCCAAAAAGCTCGGCATTCCCCTGATTGCCGTGGTCGACACCAATCACTCGCCTGAAGGAATTGATTACATCATTCCTGGCAACGATGACTCATCCAAGGCGGTTATTTTGTATGCTCGCGGCATTGCCGATGCGATCATTGAAGGTCGTTCCAATGCGGTGGACGATGTGGTCAAGGCCGTCGTCGCTGAGAGCTCTGACGAATTTGTTGAAGTGAACGAAGCAGCTGCCTGAGTTGTCTGCTGCCCTAAAAAAGGGGGCTTCTGAGCCCCTTTTTTGAGTCCCCATTTAAATATTTGAACTGATGACGGAGAAAAAAATGGTTGCAATTACCGCAAGCATGGTGGCTGAACTGCGTGGCAAAACGGACGCGCCCATGATGGAATGCAAACGTGCCTTGACCGAGGCACAAGGCGACATGGTCAAGGCCGAAGAGTTGCTGCGCGTCAAGCTTGGCAGCAAGGCCGGCAAGGCTGCCGGTCGCATCACCGCCGAAGGCGTGATCACCAGCTACATGGACGGCGACGTGGGCGCTTTGCTCGAAGTCAACTGCGAAACTGACTTTGTCACCAAGAACGACAGCTTTTTGGCCTTGGCCAATACGGCTGCGCAATTGATTGCGCAGCACAACCCCGCTGATTTGGCGGCGCTGGGTGCGTTGCCCTACGCCCAAGATGGCTTTGGGCCGACGCTCGAAGACGTGCGCAAGGGTCTGATCGGCAAGATCGGCGAGAACATGAGCTTTCGCCGCTTCAAACGTTTTGCCTCAGGCGCCAAGCTGGCCTCTTATTTGCATGGCACCCGCATTGGCGTCGTGGTCGAGTTTGAAGGTGACGCCACTGCCGCCAAGGACGTGGCCATGCACGTTGCTGCCATGAAGCCCGTGGCTTTGTCCAGCGCCGATGTGCCCGCTGAACTGGTCGCCAGGGAGCGTTCCGTGGCAGCCGCCAAAGCAGCTGAAGATGCTTCAGTGGCAACGGCTGCTGGCAAGCCGGTTCAGTCGGCCGAGATCGTTACCAAGCGCATTGAAGGCGGTGTACAAAAATACCTCAAGGAAGTGTCGCTGTTTAACCAGTCATTTGTGAAAAATGACAAACAGACGGTGGAGCAAATGCTCAAGGCCACGGGCACGACGGTGAAGGCTTTTACGCTGTATGTGGTGGGTGAAGGCATCGAGAAAAAAGTCGAAGATTTTGCGGCTGAAGTGGCGGCCCAACTGGCGGCTGCCAAACAGGCCAGCTGATTGCCCCTGCGCCTGCGAAAACCAGGTATTTCAATCCGGGTTCAGATCGAAACCACAGGTCTGAATTTGGATTTACCCCGCTCAACCGTCATCACATCAGGAGTTCATCATGTCCGTCGCCAAACCAGCCCATAAGCGTATTTTGCTCAAGCTGTCAGGCGAAGCCTTGATGGGCGATGACCAGTTTGGTATTAACCATGACACGATCGTGCGCATGGTCGACGAGATCGCAGAGGTGACACGTTTGGGCGTGGAGGTGGCGGTGGTCATTGGCGGCGGCAATATTTTTCGGGGTGTGGCGGGTGGCTCGGTTGGGATGGACCGGGCGACTGCCGATTACATGGGCATGTTGGCCACCGTCATGAATGCCCTTGCCCTGGGTGACACCATGAACAAGGCGGGTTTGACGGCGCGCGTCATGTCGGCGATTGCGATTGAACAGGTGGTGGAGCCCTATGTGCGACCCAAGGCTCTGCAATACCTCGAAGAGGGCAAGGTGGTGATTTTTGCTGCCGGTACCGGCAACCCGTTTTTTACCACCGATACCGCCGCAGCGTTGCGCGGTGCTGAAATTGGCGCCGAGGTCGTGCTGAAGGCGACCAAGGTTGATGGCGTTTACACCGCCGATCCGAAGTTGGACCCGCATGCCACCCGTTACAGCAAAATTTCATTTGATGACGCCATGGTGCAAAACCTGGGCATCATGGACGCCACTGCGCTTGCCCTGTGTCGCGATCAAAAACTACCAATCAAAGTGTTCTCTATATTGAAACATGGTGCCCTCAAGCGTGTGGTGATGGGCCAGGATGAGGGCACGCTGGTTTATGCCTGAGCGTGTCAAAATCGCATTTTTTGAACAATGCCCTTTGAATAGTCGAGTGAGGAAATAACATGACGATTGCCGCGATAAAAACCACGGTTGAAGGCAAGATGGACCAGTCCATCGAAGCGTTCAAGAACAACCTGACCAAGATTCGGACCGGTCGCGCCAACCCTGCGTTGCTGGACTCCGTGCACGTTGACTATTACGGCGCCATGCTGCCGATCAGCCAGGTGGCCAATGTGTCCTTGTTAGATGCCCGCACCATCAGCGTGCAACCTTGGGAAAAGGGCATGGGCGCAAAAATAGAAAAAGCCATTCGCGACAGCGATCTGGGACTCAACCCGTCGTCCATGGGAGACTTGATCCGCGTCCCGATGCCCGCCATGTCGGAGGAGCGGCGCAAGGAACTCACCAAAGTGGTTCGCAATGAAGGCGAGGGCGCCAAGATCGCGGTACGCAATTTGCGCCGTGATGCCAATGAAGCGATCAAAAAGGCGGTCAAGGACAAGCTGGCCTCGGAAGATGAGCAAAAACGCTGCGAGACCGACATTCAGAAAGTGACTGACCGGCACATCATCGTGATCGACCAACTGGTGGCTGCCAAAGAGCAAGACATCATGGCGGTCTGATTTGCAGCAACCTTGCCTCAGGTGTTTCCTCCCCCATTGCTATGCAGATCAGCTTGTCATGCCGACTGTTGTGCGTGGTTTTGCTTGAGAACAAATAGATGTTGAAGCAGCGCGTTATCACCGCCTTGGTCATGCTGCTTATCTTGCTGCCGGCCATGTTCTACCGTTCGCCGGAGCCGTTCTGTGCCATCGCCTTGTTGCTGATTGTTGCCGGTGCGTGGGAGTGGTCTCGCCTCAACGGCTATTCCCAGTCGGTCTCGCTGGGCGTGGGACTGGTTTGTGGGCTGGTGTGTGCCGCGGCCTGGTGGTCAGGCTTGCTGGAGCGATCACTGGCCGGGCTCTGGATGGCTGCTGGTGCTGTTTGGGTGCTGGCTGGCGCCTGGGTGTTACATCGTGGTGTGTCGGCCTGGTCGGTTCATCCGCGGGCGCTGCGGCTGGTGGCGGGTCTGCTGGCGTTGTGCCTGGCCTGGCTGGCCGTGGCGCAGGCACGGGTGATTGGCATTAATTTTTTGCTGTCGATCCTGGTGCTGGTGTGGGTGGCGGACATTGGTGCCTATTTTGCGGGCCGCACCTTCGGCGGGCGTTTTAGCCGCAGCAAACTGGCGCCCAGCATCAGCCCCGGCAAAAGCTGGGAAGGTGTATGGGGCGGCATGGCAGGCTCAATTGCACTGGCCTTTGCCTGGCGTTGGTTGGATGCCGCCTGGGCTAGCAGCGTACCCAGTTTTTATACTCACGTGGGTCGACATGGTGGTTGGTTGCTGCTGATTGCCGTCATCTTTATGGCGGCGATGAGCGTTGTGGGTGACTTGTTTGAGTCGCTGGTGAAACGCAGTGCGGGCGTCAAGGACAGCAGCGGCTTGCTGCCAGGTCATGGCGGTGTATTGGACCGGGTGGACGCCTTGTTGCCTACCTTGCCGCTGGCGATGATGCTTTACTCTGTGTGACGGTGCCAATGAATGATGTGAAAAACTCGCTTAAACAGCGGGTTGCTATTTTGGGCTCGACGGGATCCATTGGGGTCAGCACGCTCGATGTGATTGCGCGCCATCCCGATCGGTTCGAGGTTTTCGCCCTGAGCGCGTCGACTCAGACGCAATTGATGCTGCAACAGTGTGTGCAGTTCAAACCCGTGTTTGCCGTCATGGTCAGTGAGCCCCATGGACGCGCGCTGGAGCGTCAATGTCGCGAACTTCATTTGACGACCCGGGTTCTTTGGGGCGCATCGGCCCTTGCCATGAT
>DATCIC010000219.1:0-3800 GCA_036508025.1 Rhodoferax sp.
GGTCGAGCAGCCGCACGGTGACGGGCAATCCCTTCATCGCCTTGAAGATGCCCTTGAAGTCAGCGCGCTGAATCGGCAACAGGCGGTCCAGTGCCGCTTGACGCTCTTCCAGCGTTTCGGCCAGGATCATTTCCTGCACGATCGGCAAGCGGTCGGTGGCATTGAACATGCGCTCGGTGCGGCACAGGCCGATCCCCATGGCGCCAAACTCACGCGCGCGCAGCGCATCGACCGGGGAATCGGCATTGGCCATGACTTTGAGCACCGCCACTTCGTCGGCCCACGCCAGCAGCGTGTTCATTTCCTCGGAAAATTCGGCCTCGACGGTCGGTATTTCGCCCGCGTAGACATGGCCGGTACCGCCGTCAATGGTGATGACGTCGCCCTCGCGCAAGGTCGTGTCGCCGACCTGGGCGCTGCGCAATTGGTCGTTGATCACGATCTGCTCGCAGCCTGACACGCAAGGCTTGCCCATGCCGCGCGCCACCACGGCGGCGTGCGAGGTCTTGCCGCCCCGGCTGGTCAAAATACCCTGCGCCTGGAAAAAGCCGTGAATGTCTTCAGGTTTGGTTTCTTCCCGCACCAGGATGATTTTTTCACCGGCGCGCCCGCGCGTCTCGGCGGTGTCGGCATCGAAAACAATTTTTCCCGAGGCCGCGCCGGGCGAGGCCGACAGCCCTTGCGCCAGCGACTTGGCGTGGAAATTAGGCGCCAACTGCGGCACCAGCAACTGCTCCAGCACGGCCGGCTCGGTGCGCAACAGCGCGCGCTCCTTGGTGATCAGCCCCTCGTGAAACATCTCGACCGAGGTGCGCACCATGGCGCGCGCGTTCATCTTGCCGTTGCGCGTTTGCAGGCAGTACAGAATGCCTTTTTCGATGGTGAATTCGAAGTCCTGCACCTCGTGGTAGTGCGACTCCAGCCGGCCGCGCAGCTCAATCAGCTGGCGGTGAATTTCGGGCATTTCCTGTTCCATTTCGGCAATCGCCTTGGGCGTGCGAATGCCGGCCACCACGTCCTCGCCCTGGGCGTTGACCAGATATTCGCCATAAATCACGTTTTCACCGGTGCCTGGGTTGCGCGTAAAGCCGACGCCGGTGCCCGAGTCGTTGCCCATGTTGCCAAACACCATGGTGCAGACGCTCACCGCCGTGCCGTTGGCCTGCGCCTTGGTGATGCGGAACTGCTTGCGGTAGTCCACCGCGCGCTTGCCCATCCAGGAATGAAACACCGCGCCCAGCGCAATTTCAAGCTGCACAAAGGGGTCTTGCGGAAAAGGCTGGCCGCTCTGGCGCTGCACGATGGCCAAGAATTCACCGGTCAGTTCCTTCAGGTGCTCGGTGCTCAGGTCCACGTCCTGCGGCGCGCCGTATTTGCGCTTGATGGCCGCCATCGATTGGTCAAAATGGACGTCGCTGATGTTGAGCGCGATCTTGCCGAACAGCTGGATGAAGCGGCGGTAGGCGTCATAGGCGAAACGCGCGTTGCCGGTTTGCTCGATCAGCCCCTTGAGCGACACCTCGTTGAGACCGAGGTTCAGGATGGTGTCCATCATGCCCGGCATCGACATCGCCGCGCCGGAGCGCACCGAGATC
Organism: Rhodoferax sp.; assembly: GCA_036508025.1. Classification (GTDB taxonomy): domain Bacteria; phylum Pseudomonadota; class Gammaproteobacteria; order Burkholderiales; family Burkholderiaceae_C; genus Rhodoferax. The sequence goes on from DATCIC010000219.1 coordinate 1,596, forward strand.
AGCAGCGGGTTTTTGGCGTCGCCAAAGCCCTTGCCGGTTTTCTTTTCCAGTGCCGCCATGTGGCTGCGCACTTCGTCCATCAGGCCGGCGGGCAACTGGTTCTTTTCAAGATAGGCGTTGCAGGCCTCGGTGCTGGCGGTGAAGCCGGGCGGCACGTTCAGGCCAATCTGCGTCATCTCGCACAGATTCGCACCCTTGCCCCCCAGGAGCATCTTGTTCTTGCCATCGCCCTCTTCAAAGGCGTACACGTATTTCTTGCTGCTGGTCATGGGGACTCCAATTCAAAAAAGTGAAAAAGGTTGAAAGGTGAAATCTGCGGGTCTTGAAAATTGTGCGGCGCGCGACCGCGCCGTGATTTGACAATTGCGGGTTAAAGCGTGCCGTCGCGCTTGAACTGATCGGTCGCGGCGATCAGTGCGCTGGCAATGCCCGGCTCAAAGGCGGCGTGGCCCGCATCTTCGATCATGTGAAAAGAAGCCTCGGGCCAGGCTTCGTGCAGCCGCCACGCCGACACCGGCGGACAGACCACGTCGTAGCGCCCCTGAATGATGACGGCAGGCAGGTGGCGGATGCGGTCCACGTTGCGCACCAATTGATCCTCGCTCAAAAAGGCGTCGTGCAAGAAATAATGCGCCTCCAGTCGGCCCAGCCCCAGGCCCACTGCGGCAGAGCCAAACGTCTCGGCCACCTCCGGATGCGGCAGCAGGTGCAGGCAACTGCCTTCATAGCGGCTCCAGGTGCGCGCCGCCTGCAGGTTTTCAGCCGGGTCGCTGCTGAACAGGCGGCGGGCATAGGCTTGCAGCAGATGGCCGCGCTCGGCCTCGGGAATGTCGGCGACAAAACGCGCATGCTCCTGCGGAAAGAACATCTTGACGCCGTGCAGAAACCAGTCGATCTCGCTGCGGGTACACAAGAAAATGCCGCGCAGCACAAAGCCGGTGCAACGCTCCGGGTGCGCCTGGCCATAAGCCAGCGCCAGCGTCGAACCCCAGGAGCCGCCAAACACCAGCCACTGCGCGATGCCCAACTGCTCGCGCAGGCGCTCAATGTCCGTGATTAGCAGGCTGGTGGTGTTTTCCAGCGCCTCCCCCAGCGGCGTGGATTGACCGGCACCGCGCTGGTCAAACAGCACGATGCGGTAATAGGCCGGGTCAAAGAACTGCCGGTGTTGGGGTGACAGGCCCGCACCCGGCCCGCCATGCAGAAACAGCACCGGCACTCCGTCGGGGTTGCCGCACTCTTCCCAGTACAGGGTGTGAATGTCATCGACCGGCAGGCGGCCTGTGCGGTAGGGCTCAATCGCCGGATACAAAGAGCTGGGGGCGGCAGCAGGCATGGACGGGCTCCTTCTCGAAGTTTGAGGCTGACATTGTGCACCGACACGGAAACCGCAAACGGCCAGCCAGCAAGCGCCATGAACGAAGCAGTCGCTGACGCGTCAGCTAGGCGGTTTATCTGATCGAGAGTGCTTGTCATTAACCGGAATTCAAACGACACAAATTTCAAATATTCTTCGAATCACGCATAAAGTCTGTAGCCTCAATTCCAACCACACGGCCAGCATGCACAAACAACTACTCATCCCTGGTTTCCCAGAAGGAGCGCAGAGAATAGGTGAGGTCGTCAGGCCGTGCGGCATGGATTAAGCGGTTTAGCTGGCGCCAAGGCCAGGTGCAGGCCAGCCCGCCAACGCAGAGCCGCTACTTACAATGGCCCGCTCAACGCTTCATTTTCTACTTCCACAACGTCATGGCGCCCTCTACTCCCAGCTTTTCGCCGTGTCTTGTCGGCGCCGCGCGGTCACGGCGCACCGGATGAATCCAGTCGCCAGCTCTCTCTTTGGCGAACGTCGCTACCACGCCTGGAACGACCACGTGAAAGCGCGTCATGGGGGCCGGGTGCAGAAGGTGTCGGTGCTGGCGGGCTTCACCTGCCCGAACCGTGACGGCCTGGTCGGCTCCGGCGGCTGCACCTTCTGCAACAACGCCAGCTTCACGCCGGGCTACCTGCATCGGCGCCAAAGCATCACGGAGCAGATCGACGCCGGTCTCGAATTCCTGCACCGGCGCTACCCTGGCACGCAGCGCTACATCGCGTATTTTCAGAGCTACAGCAACACCTACGGCGAGTTTGAGCGGCTGCGCGCCTGCTACGCCGAGGCACTGGCCCATCCGCAAATTTGCGGGCTGGCGATTGGCACCCGCC
>DATCIC010000220.1:0-6519 GCA_036508025.1 Rhodoferax sp.
TGCATTTGCCAGCAAGTACCGCAATGCCGGGCAAACCTGCGTCTGCTCGAATCGTTTCTATGTGCAAGAGGGCGTGCATGACGAATTTGTGCAGAAGTTCGCCGCCAAGGTCAAGACGGCCAAGGTTGGCAACGGCTTTGAGGAAGGCGTCAACCAGGGGCCGCTGATTGAAGAGGCGGCACTACTCAAAGTAGAGCGCCACGTGCAGGACGCGCTGGCCAAAGGGGCGCGTTTGCTCACGGGCGGCAAACGCCTGCCGGGCCAATTCTTTGAGCCCACAGTCATCGTTGACGCCACGGCCGACATGTTGTGCGCGCGCGAGGAAACTTTTGGCCCGTTTGCGCCGGTGTTCAAGTTCAAAACCGAGCAGGATGCAATTTTTGCCGCGAACAACACTGAATTTGGTTTGGCCAGCTACTTCTACAGCCGCGACATGGGCCGCATTTGGCGCGTCAGCGAGGCGCTGGAGTACGGCATGGTCGGCGTCAACGTCGGCATTCTGGCGACCGAGCACGTGCCGTTTGGTGGCGTGAAGCAGTCCGGCCTGGGGCGCGAGGGCTCGCACCTGGGCATTGATGACTATGTGGAGATCAAGTACGTCTGCATTGGCGACATCCTCAAATAAGTCAGGCAACTTGTCAGACCGGTGAGCGGGTTCATGCCACTGGCTCTGACAGCCGTCAACGCGGGGCCACTTTAACGCTCATTCCGCCAGCTTGACCATGCCGGCCACAAGTGCGGCACAGCCCAAAAAAATGACGAGGGCCAAGGTGCGGGACCCGACGTCATCCCTCGAATCCGCGACGGCGCTGTCTGTTTTCTTGTCCCCCAGAATCATGGGCATGACAAGATTTTCACGTTTCTTGAAGTGATAGAAGAAGATGGCGCTGATGTGCAGCACAACCAAACCGATAAGAACCAGTTTGCCAACAGCCGCATGATAAAAAGTCGCGGAACTCACCACCGCGTTGGACACAAACTTGCTTAAGGGGCCAGCGGCCGCAATCTCGTCGTCGCTAAGCAGCCCGGTGGCGACCTGAAGCAGGAGAAAGCCCAGTAGCGCAAACACCGAACCAGCGCCCAGCGGGGTGTGTCCAATGGCGTGCTCTGGCAGGCCGCGTCCTTTGATGTAAGCCACGATGGTGGCGGGGGCATAGGTGAAAGAGGCAAAACGTGACCATCTTCCACCCACCACACCCCAAATGATCCGGAACAACAGCAGACTGAGCACCGCGTAACCGCATCTGAAATGCCAGGCCATGGCGTCGCCTCCGATCTGGGCGGTCGTGACTAAGCCGCCAAAGCAAAGCACCAGGGCCCAGTGGAAGCACCGGGTTGGCAAGTCCCATACCCTGACTTTGTGCGACACAGGCGTCTCCTTCAATATGGACAAAAAAGTAGCCGTGATTTTGCAGGAAATTGAGCCAGCCCTTCGTTGGGTCGTTGGCTGCAAAAAACTGCGCGCGCCAGTCGGTCTTTTCTCTGGCCTGACCGCCAGCAGGATTTTTTGATCACTATTACACTGATCGACCCTAGCAAATCAGAACCCTCCCAAGGATGGAATCGCCATGAAAATTAGCACCCTGTTTGTCCTCGCTGCCACCGTCGTCGCCTTCAGCGCACCGGCCTGCGCCCAGTTCGCGAAACCAGAAGATGCCGTCAAATATCGCAAAAGTGCCTTGTTTGTCATGCAGCAGAACTTTGGCCGTTTGGGCGCCATGGCAACGGGTAAAGCGCCGTTTGATGCCAAAGCTGCCGCTGACAGTGCGGCGGTCGCCGAGTTTATGTCCAAGCTGCCCTGGGCCGCCTTTGGTGAGGGGACCGACAAGGGCGACACACGGGCCAAGCCGGAGATTTGGAAGGAGCCCGCCAAATTCAAGGAATACGCCGACAAGATGCAACTTGAAATGACCAAACTTGCCGCCGCGGCGAAAACCGGCAGCCTGGACAACATCAAGACGGCAGTGTCTGCCACCGGTGGCACCTGCAAGACCTGCCACGACGCTTTCCGAAAAGACTAACGCTGCAAATTGGTCTTTGGACTATGGCCAAAGACCAAGGGGCAGGTGCCGTCAGGTCCATGAGTGTGACGGGTAGCAAGAAACTCCTGGCGCTGGGGCTGACAGAAATACAGGCCGTTCAGGTCATTCTGGGCGTTTTTTGGACCGGCCCGATGGCGCCTCACGCCAATTGGCTGCCTGCAAAAAGTCATAATCAGTCCCTCTAATTGTTTCTGGACAGAGCGTTGGCCTGCATTGCAGTGCCGTGCACGGTCTGTCTTGCTAAGTTAAATAAATGAACAACGGCATTCTTATCATTGCTCATGCGCCACTGGCCAGTGCGCTGCGCCAGTGCGTGCTGCATGTTTTTCCGGATGCCGAGGCGGCCGTCGCGATGTTTGATGTGCAGCCCAATACGCCACCCGAAGAAACGCTGGCGGGTGCCAGGCAAGCCCTGGCTTTGCTGAATGTGCCGCAGACTCTGGTGTTGGCCGACGTTTTTGGGGCTACCCCCTGTAACGTGGCGCAAAGGCTGGTGGATGGTGTGAACTCAAAATTAGTTGCGGGGGTCAATCTGCCGATGCTGCTGCGCACCGTCACCTACCGCAGTGAGTCCCTGGATGCCATGGTGGCGCGGGCTCTGGCGGGTGGCACGCAGGGTGTCATGCCGGTGGCGACGACGGCGCCGCAGAATCAATTGAGGAAGAAAAGTGATCAAAGCAAGCACGACCATCAGCAATAAACTGGGCCTGCATGCGCGGGCCTCAGCCAAACTCACCAAGCTGGCGGGCAGCTACTCATGCGAAGTCTGGATTGCCAAGGGCGAGCGACGCGTCAACGCCAAAAGCATCATGGGCGTCATGATGCTGGCGGCAGGCAATGGCAGCACGGTGGAAATTGATGTCAGCGGCGAGCGCGAACAAGAGGTCTTGGATGCCTTGCTGGCACTGATTGCCGACAAATTTGGAGAAGGTGAGTGACTTTCTCCATTCACGGTCTTGCAGTTGCTCGCGGCATCGCCATTGGGCGGGCGGTGCTGGTGGCCTCCAGCCGGGTGGATGTGGCACATTATTTTATTGAGGCGACCCAGGTGGATGCGGAGATTGAACGGGTGCGTAGCGGGCGCGATGCGGTGGTCAGTGAAATTCACCGCTTGCAAGCCAGCATCAGCCATATGGGCCCAAAAGAAGCACCGCAGGAGCTGACAGCGCTGCTCGATGTGCATTTGATGCTGCTCAACGACGAGGAACTGGAAAGCGGCGTCAGGCACTGGATCAGAGACCGCTTGTACAACGCCGAGTGGGCGCTCACCACGCAATTGGAAGTGATTGCCCGTCAGTTCGACGAGATGGAAGACGAATACCTGCGCGGGCGCAAAGCCGATCTGGAGCAAATTACCGAAAAAGTATTGCGCGCCATGCAGGGCGTGGCCTCGCCAGTAGTGGCAGCCAGCCGAACGCTGCGCAAACCATTGCAACAAGACCTGCTGCTCGACGACACCGTGGATGTGCCCTTGATTCTGGTGGCGCACGACCTGTCGCCGGCCGACATGTTGCAGTTCAAGCAAAGTGTGTTTGCCGGCTTTGTGACCGACGTCGGCGGCAAAACCTCGCACACCGCCATCGTGGCCCGTAGTCTGAACATCCCGGCGGTGGTGGGCGCACGCTTGTCGAGCCAGTTGGTGCGCCAGGATGACTGGGTCATCATTGATGGCGACGCCGGGGTGATGGTGGTGGATCCGTCCCCCATTGTGCTGGCGGAATATGGCTTCAAGCAGCGCCAGGGCGAGTTGGAGCGCAGTCGCTTGACCCGCTTGCTGCACACCCCGGCAGTCACGATGGATGGTCAAAAAATTGAACTGCTGGCCAATATCGAGATGCCGGAAGACGCCATTGGCGCTGTTTCGGCAGGCGCGGCGGGTGTCGGCCTGTTTCGCAGTGAATTCCTGTTCATGGGACGCCATGGCCGGCTGCCCAACGAAGAGGAACAGTATCAGGCGTACCGGCGCGCCGTTGACGGTATGCAGGGCTTGTCGATAACGATTCGTACCGTCGATGTGGGCGCTGATAAACCGATTGACCAGTCGCAGCAGGATACCTCCCACCTGAACCCGGCGCTGGGGCTGCGGGCCATTCGCTGGAGTCTGGCTGACCCGGCGATGTTCCTGACGCAGTTAAGGGCGATCCTGCGTGCTGCCGCCCATGGCCCGGTGAATCTGCTGATCCCCATGCTGGTGCATGCTGGTGAAATTCGCCACACGATGGCCTTGATTGACCGGGCTCGGGTTGAGCTCGACAACCGCGGGGTTGTTTACGGTCCGGTCAAGATTGGCGCCATGATTGAGGTGCCCGCTGCCGCACTGACGGCCAAGATGTTTCTGAAATACTTCGATTTTCTGTCCATTGGCACCAACGACCTGATTCAATACACGCTGGCGATCGACCGCACGGACGAGTCCGTCGCGCACTTGTACGACCCCCTGCATCCGGCCGTGCTGCGGCTGGTGGCGCTGACCATTGCCGAATGCCGGGCCCAGGGCAAGCCGGTGAGCCTGTGCGGCGAGATGGCTGGCGACGTCTCCCTCACCCGCCTGTTGCTGGGCATGGGCTTGCGCAGTTTTTCGATGCATCCGGCGCAAATTCTGGCCGTCAAGCAAGAGGTGCTGCGCGCCGATGCGGGCAAGCTGACAGCATGGGCACAGCAGGTGCTGGCCGATGATGAGCCGGGTCTTCTTATTGCCAGGCACTAAATTCAAAACAGCCGGAACACCAGCGGAATCAGCAGCGAGGCCAGCACCACCTGCAGCCCCAGCGCCAGCCCGGCGTAAGCCCCGGCATCGGCGTTGACCTGCAGCGCCCGGGCCGCGCCAATGCCGTGTGCGGCGGTGCCCAGGGCAAAGCCACGCGCCATCCAGCCCGCCGGGTCGGTCGGGATGTTGAGCGCAGCAAACAAATACTTGGCACTGAGCGCGCCCACCATGCCGGTGATCACGGCAAACACGGCAGCCAGCGCGGGAATGCCGCCAATTTTGTCGGCAATACCCATCGCCACCGGCGCTGTGACCGATTTGGGCGCCAGCGACAGCACCACATCCGACGGTAGCCCCATCGCCCAGCCCAATGCCAGCGCCGAGCCACTGGCCGCCACACCGCCCGCCAGCGCCGCCAGCAGCAGGGCACGCCAATGCAGCGCCAAGGCGGCGCGGCGCTCCCAGAGCGGCCAGGCCAGTGCCACCACCGCCGGGCCCAGCAGGAAGTGAATGAATTGCGCTCCGGCAAAGTAAGTGGGGTAGCTCACGCCGGTGACCAGCAGCACGGCGGCAAGGATCACCACCGTCCACAGCACCGGGTTGGCCCAGGGCGCCTGCTGCAGCCGGGCGTACACGGCTTGCGCCAGCACATACACCACCAGCGTGGCGGTCAGGCCAAACAGCGGCGTGCTTGAGAGGTAGACCCACAGCTCAACGAATTTAGGCATCGCTCTTGTCCCTGAACAGCTGCAAGGTCAGCGCCGTCACGGCCAGCCCGATCCAGGTCGACAGCACGATCACGATCAGCATGCGCACGCCGTACTGGCTGATCAGGCCCAGGTGCGTCATAACCCCGACGCCAACCGGCACAAACAGCAGCGAGAGGTGCGACAGCAAAAAGTTGGCACAGGCCGCCACCGGCTCTCGCACGGCGGGCACGCGCAAGGCGAGCAGCAGCAACAACATGCCGATCACCGGACCGGGGAACGGCAACGAGAAGCCGCGCGCCAGCAGTTCACCGATCGATTGCAGCGCCAGCAGCCAGGCCAAACCACGCAGTCCATTCATGGCGGCTTAGAACCTGGGCAGGTCCGGGTGCTTGAGCTGCCCGCCGCGCACCAGCATCTTGCCGTACTCGGCGCAGCGTTGCAGCGTCGGAATGACCTTGCCGGGGTTGAGCAGGCCTTTGGGGTCGAAGGCGCGCTTGACGCCGAACATCTGCTCGTTCTCTTGCACCGAAAACTGCACGCACATGGAATTGAGCTTTTCCACGCCGACGCCGTGCTCGCCGGTGACGGTGCCACCCATGGCGACGCTGGTTTCCAGAATGTCAGCGCCGAACAACTCCGCACGGTGCAATTGGTCGGCCTGGTTGGCGTCAAACAAAATCAAGGGATGCAAGTTGCCGTCTCCCGCGTGGAACACATTGGCACAGCGCAATTGGTATTTCTTTTCCATCTGCTGAATCGCCAGCAGCATGTCGGCCAGACGCTTGCGCGGAATGGTGGAGTCCATGCACATGTAGTCCGGGCTGATGCGCCCGCTGGCCGGGAAGGCGTTCTTGCGGCCGCTCCAGAATCTCAAACGCTCCGCCTCGTCGCGGCTGACGGCAATGGCGGTGGCACCGTGCGTGCGCAGCACGGTGCTCATGCGTGCGATTTCTTCGTCGACCTCTTGCGGCGTGCCGTCGCTCTCGCACAGCAAAATCGCCTCGGCGCTCAGGTCGTAGCCGGCGTGCACGTAGTCTTCCACTGCCGCCGTCATCGGCTT
>DATCIC010000221.1:0-2418 GCA_036508025.1 Rhodoferax sp.
TCCTGATCACCAGCTTTGACGCCTACGCCAATTACCAGCAGCAGCGTGGCTCTAACACCGCCTGGACCTGGGAGCATCAGGCCATGACGCGGGCCCGGTTTGTGCTGGGCGAAGACGCGCTGCGCCAGCGTTTTGATGCCGTTCGCAAATCGGTCATCGCAGCGCCGCGCCAGGCAGAGGGCCTGAAAACCGAAATCAAAGCCATGCGAGAGCGACTGCGCAGCGCCCACCCTGACAAAGAGGGGCAGTTTGACGTCAAGTACAGCCCTGGCGGCATGATTGATGCGGAATTCGTCATGCAGTACCTGGTGCTGTCGCAGTCGGCGCAGCTTCCCGAGTTGCTCGACAACTTGGGCAACATTGCCCTGCTTGAGCGCGCGGAAGTGATGGGTCTGCTACCCGTCGGGGTCGGCCATGCGGCGGCCAGCGCCTACCGCACCTTGCGCCAAGTGCAGCACCGCGCGCGGTTGAATGATGAGCCCAACCACGTTACCCTGCCGCAACTGCAGGCTGAGCGCGACGCGGTACTGGCCCTGTGGGAAAACGTGTTTGACAGCGGGCACCCTTGAATCCGACGCCGGCCAAGTCCGGGTTTGCCCATTCCCTGATTTAGATCAACAGCAAACGGAAAGATATTTCCGGCCAGATGAAATCGACGACAAACACTACATTTAGTGGTTAACATCTTGTTCCGCACTACCTATAGTGTTTAAAGGGGACAAGATGAGCGCGATAAAGCCACCCGTTTTCAGCCACATCATCAAGCGCGACGGCGGCATCAAGCCGTTTGACGCCGCCAAAATAGCCCACGCCCTGGAACGCGCGGCGCAGGTCAGCGGCGAGTTTGATGTCACCGAGGCGCAGCGCCTGACTCACTATCTGGTGCTTCCCAAAATCAAAGTACACGGTCAAGTCACCCCGCACATTGAGCAGATTCAGGACGCGGTCGAATCCGCCCTGTTTGACGCCGGTTACCCCAAGACGCTGCGCGCTTATATCGTTTATCGCGAGCAGCACCACAAATTGCGCAGCGACCGTAAAACCCTGGTCGACGTCGAGTCGAGCATGAACGAGTACCTGCAGCAGCTCGACTGGCGCGTCAACGCCAATGCCAATCAGGGTTACTCGCTCGGTGGACTGATCCTCAACGTCTCGGGCAAGGTGATTGCCAATTACTGGCTCAATCACGTCTACCCGCCCGAAGTCGGCGCCGCGCACCGCAGCGCCGCCCTGCACATCCACGATCTGGACATGTTGGCCGGCTATTGCGCCGGCTGGTCGCTGCGCACGCTGCTGCATGAAGGCCTGAATGGCGTGCCGGGCAAGGTCGAATCGGGCCCTCCAAAGCACCTGTCGAGCGCGGTCGGGCAGATCGTCAACTTTCTCGGCACGCTGCAAAATGAATGGGCCGGGGCCCAAGCCTTCAGTTCGTTTGACACCTACATGGCGCCCTACATCCGGCAGGACAGCCTGAGCTACGACGAGGTCCGCCAGAGTCTGCAAGAGCTGATCTACAACCTGAACGTGCCCTCGCGCTGGGGCACGCAAACACCCTTTACCAACCTGACCTTTGACTGGGTCTGTCCGGAAGACTTGCGCGAGCAAATTCCCGTGATTGCGGGAACGGAGATGGCGTTCAGCTACGGTGAACTGCAGCCTGAGATGGACATGATCAACCGCGCCTACATCGAAGTGATGATGGCCGGCGATGCCAAAGGCCGGGTCTTTACCTTCCCGATCCCCACTTACAACATCACGGAAGACTTTGACTGGTACAGCCCGAACGCCGAGGCCTTGTTCGAGATGACCGCCAAGTACGGCCTGCCCTACTTCCAGAACTTCATCAATTCGGAACTGAAACCGAACATGATCCGCTCCATGTGCTGCCGCTTGCAACTTGACCTGCGCGAGCTGCTCAAGCGCGGCAACGGCCTGTTTGGCTCGGCCGAGCAGACCGGCTCGCTCGGCGTGGTCACCATCAACTGCGCGCGTTTAGGGTATATGCACATGGGCGACGAGCCGGCCATGCTGGCGGCGCTTGACGCCCTGCTGGAACTGGGCCGCGACAGCCTGGAGATCAAGCGCAAGGTGATCCAGCGCCACATGGACAATGGCCTGTTCCCCTACACCAAACGCTACCTGGGCACGCTGCGCAACCACTTCTCCACGCTGGGCGTGAACGGCATCAACGAAATGATCCGCAACTTCACGCAAGACCGGCACGACATCAGCACCGAATGGGGCCACGACTTCGCCATTCGCCTGCTCGACCATGTGCGCGCGCGCATGCTGGAGTTTCAGGACCAGACCGGCCACATGTACAACCTGGAGGCGACCCCGGCGGAGGGCACCACCTACCGCTTCGCCAAGGAAGACGCCAAGCAGTTCCCGGACATTCTGCAAGCGGGCACCCAGGAC
>DATCIC010000222.1:0-2303 GCA_036508025.1 Rhodoferax sp.
CAGTATTCCGGCATTGTGTTTGGCGCCTTCTACAGCTTGGTGCTGTTTGGCGACCAGATACCGCTGCTCGGCTGGGCCGGCATGGGCGTGATTGTGGCAAGCGGCCTGCTCGCCACCGTGCTGCGCACCCGCGCGCTGCCCGACACCCCGGCCGAAGAACATTGAAAACTGAAATCTTGCGGGACAGACCGCAGTTACACGAAGTGAACAAGCTCTGTCCCCAACCATTTAGGAGCGACCCTTGTACCAGACCCTGATTTCTTCCACCCAACTGCAAAGCCTGCTGGCCAGCGGCCAGCCGGTCATGGTGTTTGACTGCAGTTTCGAGCTGATGCAACCCGACGCGGGCGCTGCCCAGTACAACCAGGCACACATTCCCGGTGCCGTGCGCGCTGATCTGGAGCAGCACCTGAGTGCCCGGGGCGCACCGGACGCCGCCTCGGGCGGGCGCCATCCACTGCCCTCACGCGAAAGCTTCGCAGCCTGGCTGGGCAGCATCGGCTTTGACAAGCGCATGCAGGCGGTTGTCTATGACCGCCAGGGCGTCAATTACTGCGGGCGCTTGTGGTGGTTGTTGAAATGGGTGGGGCATGAAAACGTGGCGGTGCTCGATGGCGGCTGGCAGGCCTGGCTGGCCAGCGGCGGCGCCACGCAGAGCGGCCCCTGCGAGCGCGCCGAGGCCACAACTTTTAGATCAAATTACGCTCTAGCCCCCGCCAACACTGCGTTAGTAACTACTGAAACAGTAGCAAAACAATTAGGACGACCGACGCAGACCCTGCTTGACGCCCGTGGCGCACCGCGCTTTCGGGGCGAAGTCGAGCCACTCGACCCGGTGGCCGGTCACATCCCCGGTGCCCTGAACCGGGCCTTCAACCTGAACCTGGACGCCAACGGCAAGTTCAAACCAGCTACTGAGTTGCGCGCCGAGTTTGAAGCCCTGCTCGCCGGTCGCGACCCGGCGACCGTGGTGCACCACTGCGGCAGCGGCGTCAGCGCCGTGCCCAACATCATCGCCATGGAAGTCGCGGGTTTGGGCCGCACGGCGCTGTATGCGGGCAGCTGGAGCGAATGGTGCAGTGATCCGGCGCGGCCGATGGCCCAGGGTTAGCAAGCCAGTCATCACGATTCACAGACAATCGCCCCATGGGCATTGGCAACTGCATCAAGATCATCGGGCGTGGCAAGGACGGCGCGCGCGCACTCACACGTGAGCAGGCGACCGATTTGTTTGGCCAGGTACTCGATGGCACAGTCACGGACCTGGAGATTGGCGCGTTTTGTCTGGCCATGCGCATCAAGGGCGAAACGCCGCAGGAGATGGCTGGCTTTCTGGACGCTACCGCTGCCCGGCTGCAGCCCATTCCCGGCCACGGCCGCACGGTCGTGGTGCTGCCGAGCTACAACGGTGCACGCAAACTGCCGGTGCTCACGCCCTTGTTGGCACTGCTGCTGGCACGCGAGGGCTTGCCCGTGGTGATGCACGGCGCAAGCACCGAGAATGCCCGGGTTTCAGCACAAAATGTACTCGCAGCCCTTGCGGTGCCTGCACAAGAAACTATTAATTCAATAGCAGACGGAGAAGTGAAGTTTGTCCCGGCCGCGCTCTTATGCCCCGGTCTGCAGCGCCTGCTGGAGGTGCGCCGCGTCGTGGGCTTGCGCAACCCGGCGCACAGTCTGGTGAAGCTGCTGAACCCCTGCGACGGCCCGGCACTGATCGTCAGCAGCTACACCCATCCCGAGTACGCAGTGGCCATGACCGCGACCTTCCAGTTGGTGCAAGCCCGCGCCCTGCTGCTGCGCGGCACCGAGGGCGAACCGGTCGCCGACCCCCGGCGCACGCCGGCCATGGACGCCATCGCCCACGGCCAGGTCACGCGGGTACAAGAAGCGCAAAGTGGCACGCTGGCCAACGTGCCTGGCCTGCCGACGCCTGACGTGGCAAGCACCGCCGCATGGATACAAGCGGTGCTGGACGGTGAACAAGCGGTGCCAGCGCCCATCGCCCTGCAGGTGGCACACATCATGCGTCTAGCGAACCCAACGAGGACGACTGCATGACACACACCACAACGCCGCCACCCGGCCCTGGCAAGCCCGACTTGCCAACCCACAGCGACCATCAGCTGTCAGCAACTGACTTCAGCACCCTGTCGGGTGCGGGCCGCTGCACGCTGGTCGGCGCTGGCCCGGGCGACCCCGAGTTGCTGACCCTCAAGGCTTTAAAAGCGATTCAGGCCGCTACCTTGCTGCTGGTGGATGACCTGGTAAGCGACGCGATTGTGGCGCTGGCCACACCCGGC
>DATCIC010000223.1:0-2175 GCA_036508025.1 Rhodoferax sp.
GCCTCCAGCTTGAATTCCAGGGTGTATTTGCCCCGCTCTTGACCGTCTTTGCGTTTGCTCATTTCCTAATCTCCAATGTCTGAATTTGACCATCAGCTAAGGAGTACGTTTTTCAGGGGCAACATCACATCGCCAAGACCACCCAAACGGTGATTGACGATTTTCTTGTTGAAGTGCTGTCAGCCACGCGCATTTTGCTGGTGGCCGCCGCCGGCTTGTACCTTGGCACGCATTTTTTAACGTTGTCGGCTGCGCTGGAAAAATTCGTTGACCGTGTCTTTGTCACGGTCGTCATTTTGCAGGTCGGCTTCTGGGTCAGCCGGGGCCTGATCTTCTGGCTGAAACACCGCTTCTCGCAAGGCGAGACAGAGGACGCGGGTGCGCGCGCCATGACCTTGTCGCTGCTGTCTTTTCTGGGACGGGTGGTGGTCTGGGTCTTGGTCTTGTTGCTGATACTCGACAACCTGGGGCTCAACGTCACGGCCTTGGTCACCAGCTTGGGCATTGGCGGTATTGCGGTGGCACTGGCGGTGCAAAACATCCTGGGCGACCTGTTTGCCTCGCTGTCGATCGCCATCGACAAGCCTTTTGTGATTGGCGACTTCATTATTGTGGATGACCTGATGGGCAGCGTGGAACATGCGGGCCTGAAGACCACCCGCATTCGCAGCCTGGGCGGCTAGCAGATTATCTTTTCCAATAATGATCTGCTCAAGAGTCGCATCCGCAACTACAAGCGCATGCAGGAACGGCGTGCTGTGTTCGCCATCGGTGTCACCCACGACACCGCGGCGGAGAAGCTTGAGCAGATGGCGGCGCTGATTCAGCAAGCCATCGAAGCCCAGGCCGATGCCCGCTTCGACCGTGCCCACTTCAAAGGTTTTGGCGCGTTTTCCCTCGACTTTGAGGCCGTCTATTACGTTTTGAAACCCGACTACAACGTCTTCATGAACGTCCAGCAGGCGATCAACCTGCAACTGGTGCGCCGCTTTGCCGAGCAGGGCATTAAGTTTGCCTTCCCGACCCAGACGCTGTACCTCAATCGCAGCGCGACCCAACCCAAGCCGGGCAACCCGCTGGTGGCGAAAACTGAATAATTTTTAAGGATTTTAGGGCTCTAGCCACCGTGAAATAAGCGTTAGTAGCTATTAATACAATAGCAAATTGCAGTCCCATGCCTGTTGTCATGCGTTGCATGCACCATGCCTGGTGGTGGTGGTGGTGGCAGGCGTGCTATAACAAACCTATATGTGATGGCCAGTTCCGGCCCATGTGCAAAACCCAAGCAAGGAGAGACAGCATGCAAGTACAAGTGAATACCGACGACCACATCCAAGGTGGCGAGTCCCTGGCCCAATGGGTGCGAGACGAAGCGAGCAGCCGTCTGGCCCGGTTTCAAGACCATATCACCCGCCTGGAAGTTTTTCTGACCGACGTGGATGGTGGCAAATCTGGCGTCAACGACAAGCGCTGTCGCCTTGAAGCCCGCGTGGTCAATCGCCAGCCGGCTACGGTGACGGCCGAGGCCGACAACATGAACAACGCTTTCATCGACGCTGTGGACAAACTCGCGCGTGCGCTCGACACCGACCTGGGCCGCGTCAAGGACCGCAACGGGCGCGATACGATCCGCGCTGCGCAAGATTAAGTCTGGTCCCCGGCATAGGAGCTGGCGGACTTGAACGCAAAGAATCCAAGCACTGAATCGCCGCGCCTCATCCTTGCCAAGGAGGCATTCGATGCCGTTATTTTCGATCTCGACGGCGTGGCCGATTTTCTCCTGTCGCGCGGCATTGATCTTCCCTATGGCGACGCGGGCGATCCACCTGAACTCGAAAGCGTGTGCGGACCCGGTAACCGCAAGAACCGCCTGTACCTGGAAAAACTGAAGCAGGGGGTGGAAGTGTATGAGTCCACGGTCGACCTCATCCGTCAATTGCGGGCGCAGGGCATCAAAACCGCCATCATCTCCGCCAGCAGAAATTGCGCGGTAGTGCTGGAATCTGCCGGTATCGCGGGTCTGTTTGACGTGCTGGTGGATGGGGTGGTCGCGCAACGCCTCGGCTTGGCCGGGAAACCTGCCCCTGATGTCTTCTTGAACACGGCGCGACAACTTGATGTGAAACCGGCGCGCAGTGTCGTGGTCGAAGATGCGATTGCTGGTGTGCAGGCTGG
>DATCIC010000224.1:0-2592 GCA_036508025.1 Rhodoferax sp.
AGATCTACCCGCAACAGGACGACGCCCATCACCGCAAGCTGGAAGCTTTTCTGGACATGTTGGATGCTCCGCCCTCACTGCGGGCGTTTCACCGGGTCTGGAATGGCGTGAATAGCCGCACAAATGGTAATGGCAACCATCAGCCGCAACTGCCTGTGCTGGAACTTGATTCATGGCAGCAAATCGTGATCAGAGCTGGGCAGCAACTGCGCCAGCAAGATGACCTTGTGACCCAGATCATGCGTTTTGCATTAAAAAACCTTTAAAATAGCAGACTTTGCGGAACTTGGCCGGGTTTTTCATCCGTCCATACCGCCCTTGCCGCGTCACAAGCGGCCAACTTTCACACATTTCGCTATGAAAACCGCTCAAGAAATTCGCGTTGGTAATGTCATTATGTACGGCAAGGACCCGATGGTCGTGCTCCGGACCGAATACAGCCGTGGTGGCCGCAACTCGTCTACCGTCCGCATGAAGCTGAAAAGCCTGATCGCCAACTTCAATACGGAAGTCGTTTACAAGGCTGACGACAAGCTGGAACAAGTCATTCTGGACAAGAAAGAGTGCACCTACTCTTATTTTGCCGAGCCGATGTACATCTGCATGGACACCGAGTTCAACCAGTACGAGGTTGAAGCCGAGAACATGGGTGACTCGCTGAACTATCTCGAAGATGGCATGGAGCTCGAAGTGGTGTTCTACGACGAAAAAGCCATTTCGGTTGAAATGCCAACCAGCGTCGTGCGCGAAATCACCTGGACCGAACCCGCCGTCAAGGGCGACACCTCCGGCAAGGTGCTCAAGCCGGCCAAAATCTCCACCGGTTTTGACATTGGTGTCCCGATCTTTGTAGCGCAAGGCGACAAGGTCGAGATCGACACCCGCACCGGCGAATACCGCAAACGCGTTTAAGCGCCAGCCCGCACGCCGGGTCGCAGTAAAAAAAGGCTTCCTGGAAGCCTTTTTTTATGACCAGCTCCAAGGCCTTCATCTCGCAAACTTATCCGATCCAGTACACCAAACCGATGTAGGCTTCAACCATGAGCAAACACACCGACAAACCGGAGGTCGCCAGCAAGCTGGTGCTGCGCCGAGTGGCGATCGACACCTACCGCGAAAACGTGGCCTACCTGCACCGGGACTGCGCGGTATACCGGGCTGAAGGCTTTCAGGCCCTGTCCAAAGTCGAGGTCCGCGCCAACGGACGCCACATTCTGGCCACCCTGAACGTGGTGGATGACCCCAATATCGTGGCCTGCGATGAGCTCGGCCTGTCTGAGGACGCTTTTGCTCAGATGGCGGTGACCGATGGTCACCCTGCCTCGGTGTCCCAGGCTGAACCGCCGCAGTCCATTGGCGCGCTGCACCGCAAATTGGCCGGTGAACGGCTCGGCCGTGAGGACTTTCTGGGTATCGTGCGCGACATTGCCGAGCTGCACTACTCCAAAATTGAGTTGAGTGCCTTTGTAGTCGCCACCAACCAGAATGAACTGGACCGCGAAGAGGTGTACTTTTTGACCGAGGCCATGGTGGCCAGTGGCCGCACGCTCAACTGGCACGAACCGCTGGTGGTGGACAAACACTGCATTGGCGGCATTCCCGGCAACCGCAGCTCCATGCTGGTGGTGCCGATTGTGGCGGCGCACGGCCTGCTGTGCCCCAAAACATCATCGCGCGCCATCACCTCCCCGAGCGGCACGGCCGACACCATGGAAGTGCTGGCCAAGGTGGCGTTGCCTTTTGACCAACTGGCGGACATCGTGCGCGCGCACCGCGGTTGTCTGGCGTGGGGCGGCACCGCCCTTTTGTCACCCGCCGACGATGTGCTGATTTCGGTTGAGCGACCGCTCGCGCTTGACTCGCCCGGACAAATGGTCGCCTCCATCCTCTCCAAAAAAATCGCCGCTGGCTCCACCCATCTGGTGCTTGACATCCCCATCGGCCCCAGCGCGAAAGTACGTTCCATGCCCGAGGCGCAACGCCTGCGCCGACTTTTTGAGTACGTGGCGGGGCGCATGCATCTGTCGCTCGACGTGGTCGTGACCGATGGACGCCAGCCCATCGGCAACGGCATCGGCCCGGTGCTTGAGGCGCGCGATGTGATGCGGGTGCTGGAGAATGACCCACGGGCACCCAACGACCTGCGACAAAAATCCTTGCGACTCGCAGGTCGCCTGATTGAATGCCACCCGGATGTGCGCGGTGGCGACGGTTTTTCAATCGCAAGGGACATTCTGGACAGTGGTCGGGCACTGGCGAAAATGAACGCCATCATCGCCGCCCAGGGCGCCAAGCCCTTTGATCACAACCATCCGCAACTCGGCGCCCTGAGCTTTGAAATCTGCGCCAGCGAGTCCGGCGTGGTCACCGGCATTGACAACCTGCAGGTGGCGCGCATCGCCCGTTTGGCGGGTGCGCCCAAAGTCATCGGCGCCGGCATTGATCTGTTTCACAAACTGGGGGACGCGGTGGCCAGCGGCGAGGTTCTGTACCGCGTTCACGCCGGGTTTCAAAGCGACCTCGACTTTGCGCGCCAAGCCTGCGCCAAGTCTACCGGCTATACCATCGGGCGAGCCGGAGATGTGCCCCATG
>DATCIC010000225.1:0-4181 GCA_036508025.1 Rhodoferax sp.
CTGGGGGTCCTAGGCGACTGTTAAATTGAGTCCCCAATGTCTCAATATTTTTCTTGGTGATTGGCCACTACCAATCATTGGCGGACGGTCACACATTGCGCGTGACCCGAACCAAGGCATCTTCTGCAGTCGGGATCAGAAGACACTGAAAAACAGACCATCAATCTGTTTTTGAGTGCTCTCTTACAAGCAGCAAAGGCTGGGGCTCTTTTGGAGCACCCAGCCTCCCTTGAGAGCTCAATTACTTGAGTTCGGCCTTGGCGCCAGCGTCCAGCAGCTTCTTCAAAGCGGCTTCAGCATCAACCTTGGAAACGCCTTCCTTGACGTTCTTCGGAGCACCATCCACCATGTCTTTGGCTTCTTTCAGGCCCAGGCCCGTGATTTCGCGCACGGCCTTGATGACTGATACCTTGGCGGCACCAGCTTCCAGCAGCACGACGTTGAATTCGGTCTTCTCTTCAACTACAGCCGCAGCAGCGCCACCGGCAGCAGGTGCCGACATGGCTGCGGCGCTCACGCCAAATTTCTCTTCGATGGCTTTCACCAGGTCGTTGAGTTCCATGACCGTCATGCTGTCCAGCGCGGTCAAAAATGCGTCTTTATCGAATGCCATTTTTATTTCCTAAGATTTGTTGGGAACGGAGCTTCGCTACGCTTCGGACCATCCCACAATGTTTCAAGTTGGTTACTACGCGTTGCCCGCAACTAAGCGGCAACTGCCTCAGCGGCGGCTTCTACCGGTGCTTCTGTCGCACCAGCGCCTTTTTTCTCCGCGATCGCTGCCAGCACACGTGCTGTACGCGAAATTGGAGATTGCATCAAGCCCAGCAACTGTGCCAACAACACTTCCTTGGAGGGAATGCTTGCCAGTTGCTTTACGCCGTTCACGTCCAGTGCTTTTCCGCCGTATGCACCGCCACGAATCACCAACTTGACGTTGGTCTTCGCGAAGTCAGCCACCACTCGCGCGGCAGCCACTGCATCTTCAGAAAAGCCATAGATCAGCGGACCGGTCATCAGGTCGGACACAACTTCAAATCCGCTACCCGTGACAGCACGGCGAGCCAAGGTGTTCTTCAACACACTCAGACTCACGCCATTGCTGCGCGCGGTGGAGCGCAATTTGGTCATGTCAGCGACCGTGATGCCACGGTATTCCGCCATCACGAGCGTTTGAGCTTTTGCGGCGAGGCCAGTCACATCACTGATGACCGCTTCTTTCTCACTGCGATTAAGACTCAAGATCAACTCCTTCAAAATGTGCTTGTCGGCAAATTGCCTTCAAGCACGCCACATTGCAGCGACCAACTGTTTCGGAAACATGTTCCATCTGCAGCGGGATCGCCATCTGCGTTGGCTCAAGCCCTGGGTAACCCAGGACCCATTGATTAAGTGCTTGTCCGTACCGGCACGGCTTGCACACCAACGGTCTCGGATGACCTGCTCATACCAATCAGCACAAACAGCCCACCACATCAGACCACCTTTTAAAGTGGCCAGAATCTCTTAACTAAGCGGCGATGGTTTGCAGGTCCACACGAATACCAACACCCATCGTGCTTGAAAGCGCCACTTTTTTCAAATAAACACCCTTGCTCGTAGCTGGCTTGGCCTTGGTCAAGGCGTCTACCAGCGCGGCCAGATTGCCTTGCAGCTTGTCCGCATCGAATGAACGACGACCGATCGTGGAGTGCACGATACCGGCTTTGTCAACCCGGAACTGCACTTGACCGGCCTTGGCGTTCTTGACAGCCGTTGCCACGTCAGGCGTCACGGTACCCACCTTGGGGTTAGGCATCAAACCACGTGGGCCAAGAATCTGACCCAAAGTACCGACGACGCGCATGGCATCAGGGGCAGCAATCACGATGTCAAAAGGCATATCGCCAGCTTTGATCATGGCAGCCAGATCGTCCATACCGACGATGTCAGCACCCGCAGCCTTGGCTTCTTCAGCCTTGGCGCCTTGTGCGAACACGGCGACACGTTTGGTCTTGCCAGTGCCATTGGGCAGCACGACAGCGCCGCGCACCACTTGATCCGACTTCTTGGCATCAATGCCGAGCTGCACCGCCACGTCGATAGATTCATCGAACTTGGCCGTTGCACACTCTTTCACGAGACCCAATGCGTCTGCCAAGGGATACAGCTTGTTGCTGTCGACTTTTCCCTGGAAGGATTTCTGTTTTTTGGTGAGCTGGGTCATTTAAACACCCTCCACATTCACGCCCATCGAGCGGGCAGAACCGGCGATGGTCCGAACTGCGGCATCCATATCGGCAGCAGTCAAATCTTTCATCTTGGTTTTGGCGATCTCTTCAAGCTGTGCGCGAGTGATCTTGCCGACCTTGACGGATTGCGGCGTGGCCGAGCCCTTGGTCACTCCGACTGCCTTCTTGATCAGGATCGACGACGGCGGCGACTTGATGATAAAGGTAAAGCTTTTGTCCGCAAAAGCGGTGATCACCACCGGCAGCGGCAGTCCGGGCTCAATGCCCTGGGTCTGTGCATTGAACGCTTTGCAGAATTCCATGATATTCAAGCCACGCTGACCCAAAGCTGGGCCAATGGGTGGTGACGGATTGGCTTTGCCTGCTGGTACTTGCAGTTTGACAAAACCGACGATTTTTTTCGCCATGCTTTTCTCCTTGCGGGTAATGACGCCCGGACCCTGCTTTGTATTTGCGGGCCCTGGCTCCCCGGGGTTAACGACTCACCAACTACATTCGCACCGAGTCGAAAAATGCGAATCTTCAATCATTTGAGAACGGCGAAAATTTGCTGCGCAAATCTTGGCCTGTCCCGCAATTTTTCAGACTTAGGTTTTCTCGATCTGGGAAAAATCGAGTTCAACTGGCGTGGCGCGGCCGAAAATTGTAACCGCGACGCGAACTTTGCTCTTTTCGTAGTTGACGTCTTCTACCGAGCCATTGAAATCGGTAAAAGGTCCGTCCTTGACGCGCACAAACTCGCCGACTTCAAATTCAACTTTGTGACGCGGCTTCTCGGTGCCTTCCTGCATCTGGTTGACGATCTTCAAGACTTCCGCCTCCGAGATCGGAGCCGGGCGAGTTTTAAGGCCGCCGACAAAACCAGTGACCTTATTGGTGTGCTTGACCAAGTGCCAGGTATCGTCGTCCATCACCATTTCGACCAGTACATAGCCTGGGAAAAACTTGCGTTCAGTCGTTTTTTTCTGGCCGTTCTTGATCTCAACCACTTCCTCCATGGGAACCAGAATGCGGCCAAATTTATCCTGCATGCCAGAGCGATTGATACGCTCAATGATGTTGCGCTCAACCGCTTTTTCCATGCCCGAATAAGCATGAACAACATACCAACGCAAGTCGGGGTTGGTCGGCGCCGTTGCCAGAACCTGCGCTGCCGCAGGCGTTTCAGTTGCCGGGGTTTCTACAGCATCATTCATTATTTTTTCCACCCCAGAATCAAGTCATAAAACAACCACTCAAGCGTCTTGTCCGTCAGCCAGAGAAATAAAGCCATCAGCAGCACAAAGCCAAACACATAAGCCGTCATTTGAATAGCTTCTTTGCGCGCGGGCCAAACGACTTTTTTAACTTCTCGCCAGGAATCTTGACCGAAGCCGTACAGGGCCTTGCCGGTTTCGGATATAAAAAAAACAAGCACGGCGGCCGCTAGACCCAGCAGCAAAGCACCCCACTGCGCCAGTGGCCCTTGCCTGCTAAACAAATAAAAGGCCGCAAGCGCCGCGACAACCAACACGGCGGCTGTCGCAAGTTTGGCTTTATCGGCGCCGGTACTGACAGTTTCAACTTGTGTGGTGGCCATTTTTCTCAATCTCGTACTTTTACTGCATCAAATCAAATTCAGTCGTTTTTAGACGCTGAAGCCCGCTATTCGCATAGCGGGCCGGGAATCCACCTTATCGTGCAATTCTGGTGGCAGGGGCGGAAGGAATCGAACCATCAACCTTCGGTTTTGGAGACCGACGCTCTGCCAATTGAGCTACGCCCCTACAAATAAAATTCTATGCGATAACTTTAGCAACCACACCCGCACCGACCGTTTTGCCACCTTCGCGGATGGCAAAACGCAAGCCTTCTTCCATGGCGATCGGGTTGATCAGCTTGACGATGATCGACACGTTGTCGCCCGGCATCACCATTTCTTTGCCTTCTGGCAACTCAATGGCTCCGGTC
>DATCIC010000226.1:0-3115 GCA_036508025.1 Rhodoferax sp.
CTTGTCGCCGACCGCCAGCATGAGGTCGAGGATGAGATTTTTCGGATTGACCTTCATGAGCCTGGGGGACCGCCTGCTTGTTAAAGCTATACATTACGCAATTTGTAAAAAATTACATTTTTTCGTAATGTAGCAGGTTCCAGCCCTTGGGCGAAACGCGACCTCAGACCGGACGCGTCAGCGCTTGTGTTGCTTGCGCATCCTGCGCCTTTTGCGCAAACTCCGCCCGCAGCGCGCGCAGCTTGGCGCGCGGGTCTTCCTTGGTGGTGGCCTGGTCCAGCGCCATTTCGGCAATGAAGCGGCTGGGCAGGGCGGCTACCATTTCGCGGCCTTTTTTGCGTTTGCGCGTCCAGCTCACCGCCAAGCTGCGCTGGGCGCGGGTGATGCCCACATACATCAGGCGGCGCTCTTCCTGCAGGTGCACGGCCGTGGCCTCATTGGCTGCTTCATGCGCGCGCTCAGATCCGCCGACCGAGGCCGCGCCGACGCTGCCACTGTCTTTCAGCTTGAACGGCAGCATGCCCTCGGTCACACCCACCAGCATCACATGCGGCCACTCCAGGCCCTTGGCGGCGTGCAGCGTCGACAGCGTCACCACGTTCTGGTCCGTCTCGCGCTCGCTGATGGTCGACAGCAGCGACACCGTTTGCGCCACGTCCAGCAGCGACTTCACCTCGTTGCTGGTGGAAACGCCCGCCGCATCGTCAAGTTGGCCGCCGCAGCGCGCGGACATCCAGTCGCAAAAATCGAGCACATTGGTCCAGCGCGCCGCCGCCAGCTTCTCACTGTCTTCGCCGTCGTACAAATGCTTTTCATAGCCAATCTCTTTGAGCCACTCCAGCAAGAATGCCTTGGCCGATTCCGCCCCCAGCGTGCGCCGGGCGCGAAACTCCAGGTCGTTTACATAGCGGCCGAACTCATGCAGGTTGCCCACGGCTTTGCTGCTGAGCATGCTGCCCAAGGACGACGAGAACAAGGCCTCGAACAGGCTGACCTTGTATTGGCTGGCAAACACGCCCAGTTGGGACAGCGTCTGGTGGCCAATGCCGCGCTTGGGCGTGGTGACGGCGCGCAAAAACGCCGGGTCGTCGTTGTTGTTGATCCACAGGCGGAACCAACCGCACAAGTCCTTGATCTCGGCCCGGTCAAAAAAGCTCGTGCCGCCCGACACCTTGTACGGAATCTGCGCCTTGCGCAGCGCTTTCTCGAAGGTCTTGGCCTGGTGATTGGCGCGGTACAGCACGGCAAAGTCGCGCAACTCCTTGAACTGGGGCCCGCCGTGCGGCAGGCCACTGGCGCGCAGGCTCTGGATGCGCGCCACGGTGCGCTCGGCCTCGTGTTCTTCGCTGTCGGCATCGACCACCCGCACCGGTTCGCCCTCGCCCAAGTCGCTCCACAAATTCTTGGGAAACAGCTTCGGATTCGGCCCGATCACGTTGTTGGCGGCGCGCAGGATGGCACCGGTGGAGCGGTAGTTTTGTTCCAGCTTGATGACTTTGAGCGTCGGGAAATCGACCGGCAGGCGCTTCAGGTTGTCCAGCGTGGCGCCGCGCCAGCCATAAATCGACTGGTCATCGTCGCCGACGGCGGTAAACCGCGCTTGCGTTGCCGGGTTACCGCCCACCAGCAGCTTCAACAATTCATACTGCGTGGCATTCGTGTCTTGGTACTCATCCACAAGGATATGACCCGCAAGCCCTTGCCACTTCTGCCTGACTAGCTCATGATTTTGTAGCAACCTGAGTGGCAGGCTGATCAGGTCGTCAAAGTCAACGCTCTGGTAGGCCGCCAGCCGCTCCTCGTAGTGCGCCATGACGCGGGCGATGATGCGCTCGTTATCGTCCTTGGCCAGCGCTGCGGCCTGTTGGGCGTTGAGCCCCTGGTTTTTCCACAGGCTGATGGTCCATTGCCAGCTGCGCGCCGTGGCCGCATCGACCGTGCCACCCGCGTCCTTCAGGATGCTGGTGACGTCGTCGCTGTCCAGAATCGAGAAATTCGGTTTCAGGCCCAGCGCCGCACCGTCCAGACGCAACAGGCGAACGCCCAGCGCATGGAAAGTACAAATCACCACTTCTCGCGCCGCCTTGCCAATCAGTTCCTTGGCGCGCTCGCGCATCTCGCTCGCTGCCTTGTTGGTGAAGGTAATGGCAAAGATGCGCTTGGGTTCCAAGCCGGCCTGGATCAGCCGACCAATCTTGTGCGTGATCACCCGTGTCTTGCCCGAGCCGGCGCCGGCCAGCACCAGACACGGCCCGTGCATGTAGTTGACGGCTTCTTGTTGTGCCAGATTCAGGCCGGTCGATGCGGGGGAGGGGAAAGATGACATTCATGAAACCGATGAACGATCGGTGCTGCAAAGTCGCGCATCATACAGACGTGCCACCAAGCCATGGATGCTGGATCGGGTCCGCCGTGGCCTCCAAAGGCGCCGGGACGGCAGCGAAGCTCGACGACCTCTGCTGACACAATACCCGCGTGCTGCAAATTTTCTCTATTACTTTTCCCTTCTTCGCGCTGGTGTTGTGCGGCTACGCGGCGGCTCGGCGGCTCCTGTTGCCGTTGGAGGCGGTGACCGGCCTGAACAGTTTTGTCTTGTTTTTTGCCCTGCCGTGCATGCTGTACCGCTTTGGCGCCAACACGCCGCTGGCGCAGCTGCTCGATGGCGGTGTTTTTCTGACCTATTCGGTCTGCGCGCTGGTGATGGTGGCGTTGACGGTGGCCATCAGCTTGAACCGCCGCATCGGCTGGAACGACGCCGCCTTTGGCGCGCTGGTGGCGGCGTTTCCCAACTCGGGTTTCATGGGTGTGCCGCTGCTGGTGGCCTTGCTGGGCGCGCAGGCGGCCGGCCCGGTGATTGCGACCATGGTGATCGACATGCTGGTGACCACCTCGCTGTGCATTGCACTCTCAAGGTTGGACGGGGCGGATGTGCACGGCGCCGGCAAGGCGTTTAAAAGTGCCCTCAAAGGCGTGGCCGGCAACCCCTTGCCCTGGGCTATCTTGCTCGGCGCGCTGGCCTCGGTCCTGCATCTGGAGTTGCCCAAGCCGGTAGCGCAAACGGTCGGCCTGCTGGCCGATGCCGCCTCACCGGTGGCCTTGTTCACCATCGGCGCGG
>DATCIC010000227.1:0-5543 GCA_036508025.1 Rhodoferax sp.
CAAGACCCGGACATCATCATGATCGGCGAAATCCGCGATTTCGAGACCGCACAGATTGCGATTCAAGCCTCGCTCACTGGCCATTTGGTGCTCGCCACGTTGCACACCAACGACGCCACCAGCGCCGTCACCCGTTTGACCGACATGGGGGTCGAGCCGTTCTTGCTCAGTTCCAGCTTGCTGGGCGTGTTGGCGCAGCGCCTGCTGCGCAAGCTGTGCCTGACGTGCCATGGTGCCGGCTGCACGGCCTGTGGCCAAACCGGCTACGCCGGGCGCTCGGGGGTGTTCGAACTGCTGGTCACCGACGATGCCATTCGCGCCCAGATTCACAGCCGCGCAGCGGAGGCCGACATTCGCGCCGCTGCCCTGGCCAGTGGCATGACGCTGATGCGCGATGACGGTGAACGGCTGGTTCGCCTGGGTGTGACCTCGCGCGAAGAGTTGGTGCGTGTGACGCGCGACTAGCTTGCATCATTGCCATGCCCGTTTATTCATTTGAAGCTCTGACAGCTGACGGCGAAACCCGCAAGGGTGTGATCGAGGCCGACTCGGCCAAGGGCGCGCGCAGCCTGTTGCGCGGCCAGGCCATGGTGCCGATCAAGGTGGAGACCGTCGGGGCACAGGCGGCGGGGCAGGATGGGGCCGGTGGCGCCGGCTCAGGCCGCAGTTTGAGGCGGCGGGTTTTCAACGCCACCGGTCTGGCGATCTGGACGCGCCAGCTGGCCGGTCTGGTGTCATCGGGCCTGCCACTTGAGCGGGCGCTGACCTCGCTGTCGGATGAGGCCGAGCGTGACAATGAGCACCACCTGGTGGCGCTGTTACGCGCTGAAGTGAACGGTGGCTCGACCTTTGCCAAGGCGCTGTCGCAGCATCCACGTGAATTCACCCCCATTTTTATTGCCGTTATCGGCGCCGGTGAGCAAAGCGGCAACCTCGGCCTGGTGCTGGAGCGCCTGGCCGACGACCTGGAAGAGCAGCAGGCGCTCAAGGCGAAACTGATAGGCGCGGCGCTTTATCCGGCCATCGTGTCGCTGGTGGCGGTGGTGATTGTGCTGTTTTTGGTGACCTAT
Organism: Rhodoferax sp.; assembly: GCA_036508025.1. GTDB lineage: Bacteria > Pseudomonadota > Gammaproteobacteria > Burkholderiales > Burkholderiaceae_C > Rhodoferax. Next base: position 1,071 of record DATCIC010000227.1, read on the forward strand.
GTGGTGCCGCAGGTGGCCCATGTGTTTGCCGGCAGCAAGCGCGCCCTGCCGCTGCTGACCGTGATCATGATTGGCACCAGCGCCTTTGTGCGCAGCTATGGCTGGCTGATGTTGGTTGCTCTTGTTTTAGGAATTTTCGGCGCTCGTCTGGCGCTGGCTAACGCCGCATTTCATGAAAAGTTTGACGCCGCCTGGCTGAATCTGCCGATTCTGGGCAAGCTGTCCCGCAGCTACAACACCGCGCGCTTTGCCAGCACACTGGCGATGCTGGCCGCCGCTGGCGTGCCGATTCTGAAAGCCTTGCAGGCGGCGGCTGAAACGCTGTCCAACCGCGCCATGCGCACCGACGCGCTGGATGCGCTGGTGCTGGTGCGCGAAGGCGCGCCGCTGGCCTCGGCGCTGGCGCAAAAAAAGCGCTTTCCGGGGCTGCTGGCCATGTTCGCCCGCCTGGGTGAGCAAACCGGCCAGTTACCCACCATGCTGCAGCGCGCGGCCAAACAGCTCAGCACTGAGGTACAGCGCCGCGCCATGCAATTGGCCACCATTCTGGAGCCGCTGCTGATTGTGGCCATGGGCGTGGTGGTGATGCTGATCGTGCTGGCGGTGCTGATGCCGATCATGCAACTCAATCAGCTGGTGAAGTGAACGGCTAAGGTTTCGCCGTCAATACCGTGCTGCCAGCGTCAAGTTCAAGACCGCCACTGACACCACAAATTCGGATCGGCTGCTGCCCGTTAGCTCGTCGTACCACATGGCACCCAGCGTGGTCTGCACGTTGAAGTCAACGCATGCGTTTGCTTCACTTTGATTTGTGAACGAGTGGATGAACACGAATCCCCTCAAAGAGTGCAGTTTCTGACCATGCTTTCTGGATGTCCAAAAACGACCGATTGATGGACACTATTCCAACGATCGGATTTGACCTGGTTCGGTCAGCAACAGACACTTATGCATAGCCATCCATAAGTGTCTAAAGCTGTCAGCCACTGGTCCACTCCTGAATGACGGCAATGGGGGCCGAAGCTGTCGCTCAGATGCATCCCACGACGGTCGATTGTCGGGCCAGTGTGAGTTTCAGCGGCATTTCGCGCCTTAACTTGTCCGTTCTTGCGTATTCTCAATTGGTAGTCCCCTGTCTCTGTATTAAATCTCCAAGTGTGGAGTTCCCGTTCCGGGCCAAGATCACATGATCAAGACGCCCTTGGTCCAACTCCGGCCTGTTCAGGATGAACTGTTTGGCTGGGTAAGCAGGACTTCACGCTGAGGCGTTTTGTAATTAACTTTGAAAGTCCCTATGAAAATCGCACCCCTTGCTGCTGCAGTTATTTTTGGTCTTACCGGAACAGCCGCCCTGGCACAGGCCGTTAATACCGATTGGTATATCGCGCCCACTGTGAGTTACACCATCAACGACGACAGCCGGGCCGCAAAGCACGGTTGGGGCACAGGATTGGTGCTTGGCAAAGTTTTGGACAACAGGTGGAATGTGGAAGCCGGCGTGCAATACTTCCAGTTCGACGGTAAAAATGATGAACAGGGCAGTTTTGCCGTCGATGCCCTGTACTTTTTTAACCGCAACCCTGATTTCGCGCCTTACGCCACATTTGGCTTGGGCTTCGTACGGGAAGGCTCACCAAATGGCAACAACGACAACCTGCTGGCAAAAGCAGGCTTGGGTTTTACCCGGCAGATAAGCGAGCGCGTTGATTTTCGTGCTGATGCCCGATATCAAACGCACGCTAACGAGGCTGGGCCGAAGCGGCTGGGTGACTGGGTCATGTCGGTCGGCCTGAACTACCACTTCGGCGGGAAAACGCAGGCGCCCGCCCCGTACGTGGCTGCGCCGGCACGGGTGCCTGTTCCTGAAATCGTCGTTGCGGCGCCTCCGCCACCACCACCGCCGGCTCCGGCTCCGCGCTTCGAAAAATCCACCTTGTCGGCCACTGAACTGTTTGCCTTTGACAGCGCCGAATTGCGGATGCCGCAACCGAAGCTGGATGAAATTGCGAACGCCCTAGGCAGCAATAGTGAGATAAACGACGTCGTCATTACCGGCTACACCGATCGCATCGGGTCCGAAAAATACAACCAAAAGCTGTCAGAGCATCGTGCGGTCTCCGTGAAAAATTACCTGACCAGCAAGGGAATTGATGCGAATCGCCTGAAAGCGCAAGGCAAGGGCGAGGCCAATCCGGTGGTGGTCTGTACCGACAAAAAGCGCCCCGCACTAATTAAATGCCTGGAGCCGAATCGCCGGGTGGAAGTCGAGAACATTACGATTGAACGCCGCGTGCAGTAAGCTAGTAGCATTCCGGAAGGCCGCTAAAAAATTGCGGACTTCCTGTAAAAAAAGGGTGCAGATCATGCACCCTTTTTTATCACTTCGTGTTTTGCAGCGCTTATGCGGCGAAGTCGTCGTGAAATAGGATGCTCCAACTCATTGATGAATTATGCACTTAAAACCATATTTCAAAGACAAATCATCAATCCAGCGCAGTTATCTCCAGCACCAGCGCCAGGTTGCCCATGTCCATCACCAAAAGCAAGTCATGGCGCGCAAAGTCGGCATTTTGAATCTGACGGACGCGCAAATCTGAAAGGTCATAACTACGTTTCGCCGCGTGTGCTTGGGATCGCTCATCAGGCGGGCTACCAGGGTGGTAATTGTGCGTGCCCGCTGAATCGACTTTGACCCATGCGCTCAAGCCTTGGTCGATCACCATCTGTCTGAATACACCATGGGCGGTAGGGCTTCGGCAGATGTTGCCCATGCAAACGAAAAGGATGGAATACGTGGTCATGGGGTCACGTGCTTGCCTTTATCAAGCTGTCACATAAAGAGGTCACGTCGAAACTTGTTAAGTGCGGAAATTCACCTAAACTTGTTGTCCGTTGGTTGCAATGGGCGGGCCTGGTCTATGAAGCAGGAACGGCGAACGCTTGGGTACACCACTTGTTTTGTTGGAGTGGCGCCCTCGCCGCGAACGGCGGTTGGCGGTTGTTTCACGTTAGAGTTTATAGGCCAAATCAGCCTCTAGCCCTTATGGAATGTGCGTGACAAGCTATTTTTTTAATAGCGGTAAAAAATCTTGATTCTTGGGCGTGGTCTATTTGCCGGCGCGCAACTCGCGCCGCAGCACTTTGCCGACATTCGATTTGGGCAGTTCGTCGCGGAACTCGATGTATTTGGGCTGCTTGTAGCCGGTCAGATTCTTCTGGCAATAGTGCGCGACATCTTCTTCGGTCAGCAGTGGGTTGTCCCTGACGACAAAAACCTTGATGGCTTCGCCTTGCTTCTCGTCGGGCACCCCGATGACGGCGCACTCCAGCACGCCATCGCACAGTGAAATCACATTTTCGAGTTCACTCGGGAAGACGTTGAAGCCGCTGACCAGGATCATGTCTTTCTTGCGGTCCACAATTTTGGTGTAACCGCGCTCGTCCATGATGCCGACATCACCGGTGCGCAGGAAACCGTCGGCCGTGAAGGCGCGCCGGTTCTCTTCGGGCTGGTGGTAATAACCGGTCGTTACATTCGGGCCGCGGATGCAGATTTCACCGGACGACCCTTGAGCCAGCGAGTTGCCTTCGTCGTCCTTGATTGCAATGTCAATGCCGGGCAGCGGCAGGCCGATGGTGCCCGAAAACTCCTGGGCCAGCACCGGGTTGTTGGTGCCAATGGCGCAGGTCTCGCTCATGCCCCAGCCTTCGACCATCGGGCAGCCAGTGGTCTCCAGCCAGCGCTGGGCGGTGCCCTCTAAAGCCGCCATGCCGCCCGCTTGCGTCGAACAGAGACTGGAAAAATCCACGGTTTTGAATTGCGGGTGCGCCAGCAGGGCATTGAACAAGGTATTGACCCCCGGCAGCATGTGAAAGGGTCGCCTTTTCAAGGTTTCGATGAAGCCGCCAAAATCGCGCGGGTTCGGAATCAGCGTCAGCTGGGCACCCCAGCGGATGGCCAGCAGCGACAGGGTCAGCGCAAAGATGTGATACAGCGGCAGCGCGGCAATGCTGTTGAGTCGGCGGACGTCGCCGATACGCGCGAGCGCCGGGTTGAACCAGGCATCGGCCTGCAGCACCGCCGCCACGATGTTGCGGTGTGTCAGCACGGCGCCTTTGCTCAGGCCCGTGGTGCCACCGGTGTACTGCAAAAATGCGATGGAATCGAGCGTGCTCGGCGCCGACTTGAAGGGCAGGGCGGCGCCCTTTGCCATGGCCTGCTTGAACGAGGTGGCGGTGCGGCCCTCGGTCAGCGTCAGTTTGTAAGGGGGCACCATTTTGGCGAGATGGCGCACGGCAAACGTGATCCACTGGCCGTACCAAAAGCCCAGCAAGTCGCCCATGGAAGCCACCACCACATGCTGGATCGGGGTCTGGTCAATCACTTCGGCCAGGGTGGCGACAAAATTCTCCAGCACCACAATCACGCTCGCGCCGGAGTCTTGCAACTGGTGCTGCAACTCGCGCGCGGTG
>DATCIC010000228.1:0-2700 GCA_036508025.1 Rhodoferax sp.
CCCAGGCGCGCGCGCCAATCACAATCGGCTTGACCACCAACTGAAAGTTGGCGCTGTTGAAGTCGTGCGTGCCGCCGCACAGATGTGCACCTTGCGAGATAACGGCGTAGTCACCGATCTCGATCTTGTCCATGCAATACAGCGTGGCGCCATCGCCCACACCCACAAACTCGCCCAGCGTCAAATTCCACGGTGCCCAGACTTTGACGCTGGGGTAAACATGGCAGCCTGTGCCCAGTGTGGCGCCAAACAACCGTAACAGCCACGCACGCCAAGCGTGCAACGGGCGCGGGCTGGTGCGAAACAGCAGCGCGTAAACCACGTTCCACAACTGCCGTTTGAGCCGGTGCCGCAGTGAGAACGAAGGTTCGCGGTACGGGTCATTGCCCTGAATCATCACAGCCCCTGCTCCCCAATAATCCCCACCAACCGCTCCGCCGCCCGCTGCATATGAAACCGCGCCACAAAGCACTGCCGCGCCCGCCCGCTCATGGCGGCATAGCCATTAACGTCCAGCGTCAGCCAGCGTTGCAGGTTGCGCACGGTGGTGGTCATGGTGTTAGCGGCCTACGCCTGATTGCCAGGTGTTGGCTTTAATACCGACAACCCCAGCATCAACGGTCCGTAGGGCTGGCGGGCGGTTAGCCAGCTCACAGCTTCGCGAATGGCGCCATAAAGCACATTGTGCGCGGTGATGGTGACGCCCTTTAGCGCCGCATCGGCCGTTAACGTGTTGTCTGCGTTGAATGTTCCGAAACATTCCATGTCGATGCTGTAAGGGTACTTTTTGTCCATTGCCGGATTGATGATGGTTCGCATGGTGGCACCAAAGCGCCCAGGTGCATCATCGACTGGGTTCACCACAATCTGGTTTTCAGGCACCAGTGGCACTGCGGTAGCGTCTGGCACGTAGCCGGGCATGGCCACCACGATGCTGCGGACAAAGAACACTTGTTCAAGCGTTATCGGGTGCGCCGTCTCTTGCTGCATCATGCTGCAACCTTCGACCAGTCTGATCCGCCCCCGGGCACTGGGTTGATCTGCGTGGTGATGCCACCCGTTATCAAGGTCAGTTTTGGCTTTGTGGCAGACGCCTTCGCATTCCACACGATGGGTGCGGCGTGTTCCTCCAGCAACCGAATATCAAGCTGCCCGCCTGTGGCGCGTGCAAGTTTGACCATGGTTTCAATGGTGTAATTGCTATCGCCGCGAAACACTTTAGAGATGTAGGCCGCACTGGTGCCGATCTTTTCGGCAATGCCTGCACCCGTCATATTGGCCGCACGCCTGCGCTGCTCCAGCGCCAACGCAAAGTCCAACTTGGCTTGCTCAACCCAGTAGCTGTCACTTTGCTGGGCCGTCTCAACCATGGCACTCAAGGCCTTATTCATTTTCATCTTCGACCACCTCATATGTTTTGTTAGCCAACGCCTGCGTGTAGGCTACCGGTACGAACAGCTTCTGTTGACTTTTCACCTTGGGTCAAAAAATCCAATGCAGGGCAACTGTCTTTGTTCATCATGCCAACGACCCGGTAGGCCGCTTCAGCCAGAACTTTGACTTTCACAATGTTAACCTATAAGTTAGCACTTGAGTGGTGATGGGCATGCATTGCTTCAAATTCATACGGTCACGCTCACTTGCGCTCCCCAATAATCTCCACCAGCCGCTCCGCTGCCCGCTGTATATGAAAGCGCGTCGCAAAGCACTGGCGCGCCCGCCCGCTCACGGCGGCATAGCCATCGGCGTCCAGCGCCAGCCAGCGCTGCAGGTTGCGCACTGTGCCGTCCACCGTGTCGGTGTCCACAAAGCCAGCGGCGTCTGACTCAATCTCGCGCCAAATGTTGACCTTGTTGCTGATCAATACCGGCTTGCCGCAAGCCAAAGCCTCTGCCACCACGATGCCAAAGTTTTCTTGGTGCGATGGCAGGCAAAACACTTCAGCGGCGTAAAAAGCACCCCACTTCATATCGCCCTGCAACATACCGGTCCAGCTAATCCGATCTGCTATACCTAGTTTGGCTGCCTGCGCCTGTAAGGTAGCAACCCAACCTGACTGGTCTGGCCCGGCCATTACCAAATGCAAGTTTTTGTCTTTACTTGCTACCTGCGCAAAGGCATCGATCAGCAGGTCGCAACCTTTTTTGTCCTGGATACGGCTAAGAAACAAAACCAAGCGCTTACCTCGCAGATCCGCATTTGAATCCAGGAACTTGTTTTTAAGCTCTGACCCATTGGCAGGTGGACTGGACGTGCCGTAGGCAGTAACCGCTTCATTGGCGCGGTACAGCCAGAACGACTGCCGCGCCAGCAGGCGCTCATCTTCACAGGTAAAGATAACGGCCCGTGCATCCCGCAACACACGGTATTCAGCCCAAGGCCAGTACAACCATTTTTTTAAATGTTTGAGTGGATAGGTATGCTTGAACCAGGGGTCGAGCATGCCGTGAGTAAAAACAAAATAGGGCGTCTTTGTGCCTGCCAGCGCTCGCCAAGCCGCGAACCCGGTGTATTGCCAAAGGCCATTGACTATCACGGCGTCGTACTGTGCCGCATTGGCACGCAGCCACGGCAACAAGCGGGGTGTGTAGCCGTAGCCCAAGTGCGCGGGGCCAAGCGGGATGACCGTGGACAAGCCGGTATTGGCCAGGCAAGGGTCGTCCGGCGCATCGCAGCAAACCACATCGACCGTCGCACCCA
>DATCIC010000229.1:0-2318 GCA_036508025.1 Rhodoferax sp.
ACCCGGCGCTGGCGCGCGCGCCTTGCTGGCCTGCTGCAACACCGACGCCTTGATCTTGCCCATGACATGCATCTCACACGGCTTACAGTCAAAGCGCAGCGTGAGCTTGTCTTTACCGTTAATAAGTAGCAGCGGCTCGGCCTTGACCGTGCCCTGAACGCCGACCACACCCTTGGCCTGTTTGGGGCACAGGCTCAAAGAAAAGCGCACGCAGTGCTTGGTGATCATCAGGCTGACTTCAGCTGTTTCTTGAGCCTCTTCATAGGCGGGTGCCATCAGCTTGACGCCATGGCGGGCATAAAAGGCACGGGCGCTCTGGTTAAAAACATTGGCCAGATAGCTCAGGGTGTCTTCAGGGTAGGGCGCTGGCGGTTCTACAGCGGCTGCGCGTGGCAGCCGCCGCCAGGCTTGGGTGCGCGCGGCCTCCAGTGCCTGAACCGCTTGCCGACGCAAGGGGTTCAGGACAGAGCTTGGGATGAACCAGGGTTGTGAAAAATCAACCTGCACCGCCAGTGCGCTAAAGATGCTGTCCCCCATTTTGCTCAGGTGCTCGCGCAGGCTGGTGCTGGCCGCTTCCTTGTCTTTGGCCAGCGTGCGGCTCAAGGCGGTGTGGGCGGTGGCCGTCACCCCATCTTCATCCGTCAGGCTCAAGGCCAGTCCCTGCGGTGTTTCTGCCAGCTGGGCCCAGACGCCAATGCGCCGGTCGCTGGATTTCTTCTCAAGGGCGCGCACCCATGCTGTATCGCGGTTGCGGTTGACTTCAACGCCTTTGCGCAGGTCTTTCAAGTCACCCAACGCGTCTTTGGGGAAAACGCGCCAGCGGCCCTTGGCAGCATTCAGGCTTTCAGCCCGGTTGATGGCCAGGCCGACCAGCTCTTTTTGCAAGTCGTAGTAACAAAGACCATCGCCGTTGTGCAACGCCTGCGCCGGATCGCTCAAAGCCAGTTCCACCCAGTTGGGGCCGACCTGGGTCACAAAGCCGATGGGCTGGCCGGGATTCTTGGGCGTGTCAAACGCGCCTATGTCTGCCTGACGGCCTTGCACAAAATAATCGGTGAACTCGCGGTTGAAGTTCTGATTCGGGTCGGGCGTAAAGCTGAATGTGGTGCTGCCGCTGGATGAGCGCGCCAGCGGCTGTGCTGAAGTCTGGCGTTCTTCGATCAGGGCGTCCAGTAGCTTGCGGTAATGGGCCGTGATGTTTTTCACGTAGCCCATGTCCTTGTAGCGGCCTTCAATCTTGAAGCTGCGAATCCCTGAGTCCACCAAGGCGGCCAGGTTGTCGCTCTGGTTGTTGTCTTTCATCGACAGCACGTGCTTGTCGTGCGCCACAAAGCGGCCCTTGTCGTCCACCACCTGATACGGCAGCCGACAGGCCTGGTTGCACTCGCCCCGGTTGGCGCTGCGCCCGGTGTGGGCGGCGCTGATGTAGCACTGGCCGCTGTAGGCCACGCACAGGGCGCCGTGGACAAAGAACTCCAGCGTGCAGCGCTCCGGGTCGATTGCGGTGCGAATGGCCTGGATTTGCGCAAGAGAGAGCTCGCGCGCCAGCACGATTTGTGACAGGCCCACGTCCTGCAAAAAACGAGCTTTCTCTGGTGTGCGAATGTCGCATTGGGTGCTGGCATGGAGCTGGATCGGCGGCAGGTCGATGTGCAGCAAGCCCATGTCCTGGATGATCAAGGCATCCACTCCCGCGTCATACAGTTGCCAAACCAGCTTGCGCGATGGCTCCAGCTCGTCATCGCGCAGAACGGTGTTGAGCGTGACGAAGACACGGCTGTTGAAGCGGTGGGCATGGCGCGTCAGCCGGGCGATCTCAGACACGCTGTTGTCAGCATTGGCGCGCGCGCCAAAGGACGGACCACCGATGTAAACGGCGTCGGCACCGTGGTTGACGGCTTCAATGCCAATGTCGGCGTCACGCGCCGGGGCCAGGAGTTCGAGTTGATGATCAAGCAGTGACATGGGCGTGATTATCTCAGTGACGCCAGCAGGTCTATGGCGCCAGCGGTGAATGGGTTATCGTAGCGTCATGATAAAAAAACCGCCTGCAGTTGCTGCCACTTCACCACCCGTTCGCTTTGACGCGGTGGACGCCCTGCGCGGCCTGGCGATGGTCTGGATGACAGCCTTCCATTTCAGTTTCGACCTGAACCAGTTTGGCTACATCAAGCAGGATTTTTACCATGCCCCGCTGTGGACCTGGCAGCGTACCTTGATCGTGAGCCTGTTTTTGTTTTGTGCCGGACTGGGGCAAGCCATTGCCGTGGCGCAGGGGCAGCGTTGGCCACGCTTTTGGCGCCGCTGGGCGCAGGTGT
>DATCIC010000230.1:0-6399 GCA_036508025.1 Rhodoferax sp.
GAGCCGCATCTGGTGCTGACCGGCAAAGGCGCGACCTACCGGGGCCGGCGCTTGCCGCATAACTTTCCGAAAGCGACGCAAGTGCATGAAGATCTGGCAGCCTTTGCTGACTTTTTGATTGCGCGGGACACCGAAAAGGCTGAGCTGGCGCCCGCCTAGCTATAACAATAATAGCTGCTTACGCAGTATCCACGGGGGCTAGAGGCCTAAAACGTATAAATGTTATTGATTCGCTCCATTCTGCACATGGCGTGGCTGCTGATCACGGTGATTCCGTGGGGGCTGACGCTGGTGCTGATTTCGCTCTGGGTACGCCGCACCACGCTGTGGTGGTTTGCCGTCGACTGGTTCCGCCTGGTCATCTGGGGGACGCGCGTGTTTCTGGGTGTGCGGGTGCGCGTTACCGGCATGGAGCATTTGCCCGTGGGGGCCACCACGCCCGCGATTTTGCTGTCCAAACACCAGTCCACGCTGGAGACGCTGCTGATCCCGACCTTGATGCCGCACCCGCTGGCGTTTGTCTTCAAGCGCGAGTTGTTGCGCCTTCCGTTTTTTGGCTGGTCGATGGCGCGGCTCGACATGATCCACATTGACCGCGAATCCCGCGCCCTGGCGATGAAACATGTTATTGAGCAAGGCAAGCGGCGCTTGGCGCAAGGCACCTGGGTCATCATGTTCCCCGAGGGCACGCGTATTGCGCGTGGTCAAACCGGCACTTATCAAACAGCGGGCACCCGGCTGGCCGTGGAGACTGGGGCGCCGGTGGTGCCGATTGCGGTGTCGTCGGGCAAATGCTGGCCGCGCCAGGGCTTTATCAAGTACCCCGGTGTGGTGGATGTTTCAATTGGCCCGGCCATTGCCAGCGTCGGGCGTGAGCCCAAAGAGCTGATGCGCGAGGTGCAGGCCTGGATCGAAGCCGAAATGCGCCGGATTGACCCCGAAGCCTATTTGTAGGCCTCGCGCGATGCACCCCTTGCTGCGCTTCACGCTTGATTTATTTGAGCCAAATAAGGCTCTAGCCCCCGTCAATAAAGAGCAACAAGCTACTGAAATGGTAGTACCAGCCGCGCGGCGTGTCAGTCCGCCGGAGCCGTTGGCAGCGCCCACCCTGGCCTGCGCTCCCACCAGCATGCGCCACCCGCGCGCCAATCGCGAGGCCCGGCTGGGCGACGTGGTGGTGGCCTACGAGTTCAAGCGCGGACAGCGCCGCAGCATTGGTTTTGTCATTCGGCCCGAAGGGCTGGTGGTGAGCGCGCCCAAATGGGTGCCGCTGCATCAGGTTGATGCGGCGCTGCAGGATAAATCGCGCTGGATTATCCAGAAGCTGCGTGAAACGCAGGCGCGCCAGCAGCGCCTGCTGGCAGGCCGCATCGAGTGGTGCGACGGCACGCTGATTCCTTATCTGGGGCAGTCGCTGCGGCTGCTGTTGGTGCCGCATCAAGCCGCAGGTCGCACGGGCGCCAAGTTGAAAGCCGGGGGCATCGGCATGACCCAGTTCATGGAGGCCGATGCGTTGGGCCCGACCCTGCGCGTGACACTGCCAGAGGGCGCCATGCCGGAGCAAATTCGTGACGCTGTGCACGCCTGGATGAAGCGTCAGGCGCAACAACTCTTCAAGACGCGGCTTGATCACTTTGCGCCGCAGTTGCAGGTGCAATGGCGCACGCTGACCCTGAGCAATGCCCGCACGCGCTGGGGCAGCGCCCACATCAATGGCGCGATTCGGCTCAACTGGCGCCTGATGCACTTCCAGCCCACCGTCATCGATTATGTGGTGGTGCATGAACTCAGTCACTTGCGGGTGATGGACCACAGTCCGCGTTTCTGGGCCACCGTGCGCTCGGTGGCGCCCGATTACGTCGCCCTGCGCCGGCAACTCAAGGATGAGGCCTTGCCGCACGGCCTGTGACCCGGCCTGCTGGCCTGGTTTGGGCCGTTCGTCTTGGTTTTAGTTGAGTAGTGGTTAACAAGCGCACTGCGTGCTAAGCTGGCACGCTCAAGCGCTGGTCCACCCAGCCCCTGCCCAGTTCAACTGAAAAAGGAGACCACTATGTCCGGCTTGCTACCCCACGTCGACCCCGACGGTTTGCTCGAATTCTCAGTGGTCTACACCGACCGCGCGCTCAATCACATGTCCCAAAGTTTCCAGCGCGTGATGCAGGACATCTCCGCCATTCTCAAGAACGTGTACCACGCCAAGTCGGCGGTGCTGGTGCCGGGCAGTGGCACTTTCGGCATGGAAGCGGTGGCGCGCCAGTTTGCGGGCGGCAAAAAAGTGCTGATCATCCGCAATGGCTGGTTCAGCTACCGCTGGACGCAAATTCTGGACATGGGCCAGATCGCTGCGGAATCAACCGTGCTCAAGGCGCGCCGGGTTGGCACCGACCAACAATCGCCCTGGGTGCCCGCGCCGATTGACGAGGTGGTGGCGGCGATTCGCGAGAAAAAGCCCGACGTGGTGTTTGCCCCGCATGTTGAAACCGCGTCCGGCATGATGCTGCCCGACGACTACTTGCGCGCCGTGGCCGCTGCCGTGCACGCGGTCGGCGGCCTGTTTGTGTTGGACTGCATTGCCTCGGGCGCGATGTGGGTCAACATGGTGGACACCGGTGTCGATGTGCTGATCAGCGCCCCGCAAAAGGGCTGGAGCAGCTCGCCCTGTTGCGCCATGGTGATGCTCAGCGAACGGGCCCGCGCTGCCATCGAATCCACCACCAGCACCAGTTTTGCCTGCGACCTGAAAAAATGGCTGCAGATCATGGAGGCTTACGAGAACGGTGGCCACGCCTACCACGCCACCCTGCCCACCGATGCGCTCACCCGCCTGCGCGACACCATGAAGGAGACGCAGGCTTATGGCTTTGCCAAGGTGCGCGACGAGCAGATGGACTTGGGCGCCAAGGTGCGCGCGCTGTTTGAGCGTCGTGGCATCCCGAGCGTGGCAGCCGACGGCTTCAAGGCGCCGGGGGTGCTGGTGAGCTACACGAGCGACCCGGAGATCGAGTCCGGCCGCAAATTTCTGGCCGTTGGCCTGCAAACGGCGGCCGGCGTGCCCTTGCAGTGTGACGAACCGGCCGACTTCATGACGTTCCGGGTCGGCCTGTTTGGCCTTGAAAAATGGCACAACGTGGACCGCACGGTCGGGCAACTGGCCGCGGCGCTGGACCAGATTTTGTAGGCAGTGCTGATATCGGCACTTCTATTGCCCGGCTGTGACGCTTGTGGCTTGGTTTGAGTGTATGGCCCGAATGCGCTCCTACAATTTGAATTATTCCTAACAAAAAAGGGTCTCTTTTTATGAACGTTATCCGCTTTTCCGATCTGTGCGCCCAGGGCCAAGTCGCCGGCAAGCGCGTTTTTATCCGCGCCGACCTCAATGTGCCGCAGGATGACGCCGGGCACATCACCGAAGACACCCGCATTCGCGCCTCCATCCCTTGCATCCAGATGGCGCTCGACGCCGGGGCGGCGGTGATGGTGACCTCGCATCTGGGGCGCCCGACCGAAGGTGCGTTCAAACCGGCAGACTCGCTGGCACCCGTGGCCGAACGCCTGGCCGAGTTGATGGGTCGCCCCGTCCCCTTGCTGTCCAACTGGGTCGACGGCGTCAGCGTGCAGCCAGGCGAATTCGTGTTGCTGGAAAACTGCCGGGTCAACCCCGGTGAGAAGAAAAACAACGAAGCGCTGGCCAAAAAAATGGCGGCCTTGTGCGATATTTTTGTGCACGACGCCTTCGGTACGGCACACCGCGCGGAGGCGTCCACCTACGGCATTGCGCAATTTGCCAAGGTGGCGTGCGCTGGCCCGCTGCTGGCGGCTGAGATGGACGCCATCACCAAAGCGCTAGCGAACCCGAAACGCCCGCTGGTGGCGATTGTGGCGGGCTCCAAGGTGTCGACCAAACTGACCATTTTGAAAAGCCTGGCCAGCAAGGTGGACCAACTCATCGTCGGTGGCGGCATCGCCAACACCTTTATGCTGGCTGCGGGCCTGAAGATCGGCAAGAGCCTGGCTGAACCCGACTTGTTGGACGATGCCAGGGCCGTGATCGCCGCCATGAAGGCGCGCGGCGCGGCGGTTCCGATCCCGACCGATGTCGTCACTGCCAAGACCTTCGCAGCCGACGCCGTGGCCACCGTCAAGGCCGCCACGGACGTCGACGACGACGACCTGATTCTTGATATTGGCCCACAAACGGCAGCCGCCCTGGCGACGCAGCTCAAGGCCGCCGGCACGATCGTCTGGAACGGCCCGGTTGGCGTGTTTGAATTTGCGGCGTTCGAGAATGGCACCAAGACCATCGCCCGCGCCATCGCGCAGTCCAGTGCGTTTTCAATTGCCGGTGGCGGCGACACATTGGCAGCTATCGCCAAGTACGGCATTGAAAAGCAGATTGGTTACATCTCGACCGGCGGCGGCGCCTTTCTGGAGGTGCTCGAAGGGAAAACGCTGCCTGCCTTTGAGATATTGACGCGGCGCGCAGCGGGTTAAGCTGAAATGGCTTTCAAATCCTTGGGTCGGTGGCGTTCATGAAAGGAGCCTGCTACCGGATGTGCGGTTCGGCCAGCAGTTGCTCCGGTAATGTGAAGTAAGCGGAACTCGCGCCACGCTGCTCGCGCGCCTGCGCCAATTCATGGCGCGCCACGGTGCGCAAATGCACTTCATCCGGGCCATCAAGCAGTTGCATGGCGCGGCCCCAGGTCCAGAAGTAGGCCAGCGGCGTGTCGGGCGACAGCCCCATGGCACCAAACACCTGCATGGCGCGGTTGACCACCCGAGTTTGCAGCCGTGCCGTCACCACCTTGATGGCGGATACATCCACCCGGCTCTGGGGGTGGGCGCCCTGGTCGAGTTGCCAGGCCGCGCGTAACACCAGCAGTCGGGCCTGGTCAATCTCCAGGCGCGACTCGGCAATCCATTCCTGCACATTGGCAAAGTCGGCCAGGTACTTGCCAAAGACGTGCCGCTCCAGTGTGCGATCACACATCATGGTGAGTGCCAATTCGCACTGGCCGATGGTGCGCATGCAGTGGTGGATGCGTCCCGGGCCGAGGCGCGCCTGCGCCATGGCAAAACCGGCGCCCTCCTGGCCCAGCATGTTGGCAACCGGCACGCGCACGTCTTTGAAGATGATTTCGCAATGTCCTTCGGGCGAATGGTGCTGCATGATCGGAATGTTGCGCACCAGCGTGACGCCAGGCGTGTCGATTGGCACCAGCACCATGCTGTGCTGGCTGTGTTTGTCGGTGCCTTCGTCACCGCTGCGGCACATCACAATCAGCAATTGGCAGTTTGGATGCGCGGCGCCGGTCACAAACCACTTCCGGCCATTGAGTACCAATTGCCCGCCTTCATGGCGGACGCAGGTCTGCAGGTTGGTTGGGTCCGATGAAGCGACGTCTGGCTCGGACATCGCAAAAGCAGAGCGCATTTCACCGTTCAGCAAGGGGGCCAACCAGCGCTGGTTTTGCTCTGGGGTGGCAAACAGGTGCAACAGCTCCATATTGCCGGTATCCGGCGCGCTACAGTTGAACACCTCCGAAGCCCACGGCAGCCGCCCCATCACTTCCGCCAGCGGCGCGTAGGCCAGGTTGCTCAGCCCTTGTCCGGGTTCGTCATCGTGCAGACTGGGTAAGAATAAATTCCACAAGCCTTCCGACCGGGCCAGCGCCTTGAGATCGTCCATAAAAAGGGGTGGGAAGATACCCTGCGCCACCGAGTGGTGCCATGCGCCGTTGTAGGGCAAAACGTAACGGTTGATGAAGTCTTCCAGACGCTGGCGCAAAGTCTGCACCTGTGGTGAATAGTCAAAATCCATTGAGTGACCTTTCTGATTGAGCAACGATGCCGACTGGGCAGGTTGTTCGGTTGCAGCGCTTGCTCGAGCCAAGCTGCGGCCGAAGAGTCAATTTTGCCCAAAATGGGCCGAATTGGCTGTCACCTCGGTAATGAACTGCAAGGGCTGCTTGGCACACCCAGGCCGCGATGAATCGCGCCCTTCTTGGACGTTTTGACTTTTTGATGGCAATTCGTTTAAAAGAATGAGGGTTAACCAGTAAATTGATGCTATAGTTCAAGGCTCAGTTGATTTAAACCAACTGGGTACTTGCTGGCAAGACAAGACGAAGTTCAGATGTGATCTGGCATCAACGTCAATTTAAGCCAACCGGAAAGAAAAAAAGAAATTTAAAAATTTCTAAGAAAAACGCAAAAAAGCGTACTATAATTGAAGGCTTCGCTGATCACAGTGAAGAGCAGAAAGGCAAAGCGAGACGCAAGTCAAGTGGAGCTGAAGATCATTAAAAACATACAGCCGATAAGTGTGGGCGTTTGAGGCGAAAAGCCAAGTTCTTCGGAACTATGTCTTAACTGACATACAAACGCTCATGAAGTAAAAAA
>DATCIC010000231.1:0-4369 GCA_036508025.1 Rhodoferax sp.
CTGATGAACTTGCGAATTTTTTCCTCGCGCTCCACCACCACCGACAGCGTGGGGGTTTGCACCCGGCCCACGGTGGTCAAGAAGAAGCCGCCATCGCGGGAGTTGAAGGCCGTCATGGCGCGCGTGCCGTTGATGCCGACCAGCCAGTCGGCCTCCGATCGGCAGCGCGCCGCGTCGGCCAGCGGCAGCATTTGTTCATTCGAGCGCAGCGCGTTGAAGCCGTCGCGAATCGCTTGCGGCGTCATGGACTGCAGCCACAGCCGACGCACTGGTTTGCCCAGCGGCTTGGCGCCCCCCGCGTATTGCTCGATCAGGCGAAAGATCAGTTCACCCTCGCGCCCGGCATCGCAGGCGTTGATGAGCTGGTCCACATCCTTGCGCTTGGCCAGCTTGACCACCGCGTTCAGGCGCGTTTTGGTCTTGTCGACCGGTTTGAGGTCAAAGTGCGGCGGAATCACGGGCAGGTGGGCAAAGCTCCACTTGCCGCGCTTGACGTCAAATTCTTCCGGCGCCTGAATCTCCAGCAAGTGGCCCACGGCACTGGTCACGACGTAGCTGTCGCTTTCAAAATGCTCGTCGTGTTTGTCAAACTTGCCCGCCACCGGCGTGAGGGCGCGCACGATGTCTTGGGCAACTGACGGTTTTTCGGCAATGATCAATGTTTTCATCTGACTACAATCCAGTTTCTCGCGGGCGCCCGGGCGCTCGCACATGCACGTGGGCACGCACACACGCGCCCATACGAGTTCACGATACCAAATTTTTTAGACCGGTCCCCAAGTGAGCAAAAAAAACGCCTCCGCAAGTAATCGCCGCATTCAAACCCGGCGCTCCGGCGTCCATGGCAAGGGTGTGTTTGCCGTGCAGCCGATTGCCGAGGGCGAAACCCTGATCGAGTACGTGGGCGAGATCATCAGCTGGCCCGAGGCGCAGGCGCGCCATCCCCATGACCCGGGCAACCCCAACCACACATTTTATTTTCATGTGGATGAAAACCATGTGATTGATGCGTTGTACGGGGGCAACTCGTCGCGCTGGATCAACCATGCGTGCGACCCGAACTGCGAGGCTGATGAGCAAAACGGCCGCATCTTCATCAAGGCCTTGCGCAACATCGAGGCGGGCGAAGAACTCAACTACGACTACGGCCTGATCATCGACGAGCGTTACACCCCCAAGCTCAAGGCCGAATACCCGTGCTGGTGCGGCTCAGCCAAGTGCCGCGGCACGCTGCTGGCGCCCAAACGCGGTCGCCGCTAACCAGACCATGGTCGCATCTGTCATGGCGCTGATCCGGGAGGCTGTGCTGCCCGACCTGCCCGGCTTTAGCGTCGAGTGGGTGCCGCAAATTGATTCCACCAACAGCGAGTTGATGCGCCGCGCCCGTGCCGGGCGGCTGGAGCCGGTGCTGCTGGTGGCCGGGCAGCAGACCGCCGGGCGCGGGCGTTTGGGGCGACAGTGGTTCAGTGACGGCGCCCTTACTTTTTCGCTTGGCTTGCCGCTGGCGCCGCTGGATTGGTCTGGCCTATCCCTGGCCGTGGGCGTCAGCGTGGTTCAGAGCCTGCATCCCGATCTGCTCTTGAAGTGGCCCAATGACGTGTGGCTGCGCGACCGCAAGCTGGCGGGCATTCTGATTGAAACCGCCAACCTGGCTGACACCCCTGAGGCTCGCTATGCCGTGGTGGGCGTCGGCATCAACATGAAACCGCGCGCTGCCACTGGCTTGAGCACGCCACCGGCCTGGCTGGGCGAGGTATTGCCAGGCGTCGAAGCGCCAGAGGCGCTGCTGCGCATTGCCGCGCCGCTGGTGCGAGCGCTCAAGCTGTTCGAGGCCAACGGGTTTTCAACTTTCCAGACCGGTTTCAATGACCGGGACGCGTTGGGCGGCCTGGCCGTTACCCTCAGCGACGGCACGACGGGTGTTGCGCAGGGTGTCGATCGCATGGGCGCTTTGCTGGTGCAGACTGCGCACGGCCTGAAAAAAATCACCAGTTCTGAGGTGAGTCTGCGGCCACTGAATCCACCGCCCTACGAAAATCTCTAGCCCTCCCCAACGAAGACCGGTTACCGGCACTCTATCGACCATGTTGCGTTCTTTTGTCCTGGCCCTGCTGCTGATCAATGGCGTTTACTTCGCCTGGTCGCAGGGTTTTTTGCAGTCTTTGGGGTTTGCGCCCGCAGCGCAGACCGAACCCCAGCGCCTGGCCCAGCAGATCAAACCCGAGGCCTTGCAAGTGCGCACGGTGCAAGAGCTGCGTCTGGCGGAGGCACCGCCTGTGGCACCCAAGCCCGGCACGTGCTGGCAGGCGGGCGTGTTTGATGGGGTGCAAGGCACGCTGCTGCGCGAGGCACTGGTAGCGGCAGATTTGCCCGCCGGCTCGTGGTCCTTGGACCCGGTCAATGAGCCCGGGCGCTGGATTGTCTACATAGGCAAATTCGCCAATGCCGAGGCTCTGGCCAAGAAAAGTGCCGAACTCGCCGCGTTCAAGTTGAAATTTCAGCCCCTGAACGACCCGGCGTTGCGCCCGGGCCTGTCACTGGGCGCTTATGAGACGCAGGCAGCGGCCAATGCCGCACTTGCCGCCCTGGTCCAGCGGGGTGTGCGCACGGCGCGGGTGCTGCCGGAGCGCGCCGAGGTGCGCGGTGTGATGCTGCGGCTACCCGCGGCGGATGAAGCGCTGCGCGGCAAGCTCGATGCGCTCAAGCCCGTGCTGGCAGACAAGGCCTTGAGTCCGTGCCCGTGAGCGTCAGGCCGGCGTCGCCTCAGAGCTGCTGGCCCAAAAGCGCACGCTGAAGCGGGCACCGGGCCGCGTCTGCCCAGGGTGGGTGTCCTCCAGTCTGACCGTGGCGTTGTGCTGGTGCGCGATTTCCATCACGATCGGCAAGCCCAAGCCGGTGCCATCGGCCTCGGTCCCCAGTGAGCGGTAAAAGGGCTGGAATATCAGCTCGCGCTCGACCTCGGGCACGCCGGGGCCGGAGTCCTCCACCTGCAGCATCAGCGTCTTGCCAAACGGGTCGGTCAGCACGCGCGCGGTGATGACGCCAGGGTGGCTTGGGCTCGATGGCGTGTAGTTGATGGCGTTGTCCACCAGGTTGCGTATCAGCTCCTTGATCAGCGTCGGGTTACCCGCCAACTGGCCCGCTTCGGTGCCCGGTTGCGTGCCTTCATAGCCCAGATCAATTTGCTTTTCAATCGCCCTTGGTACGCAATCGCGCACCACCGCCATGGTCAGCTCGGCCAGATCGCAGACCTGGCGCGGCATCGCCTGGCCACTACTTTCGGCCCGTGCCAGCGCCAACAACTGGTTGACGCTGTGGGTCGCCCGGATGCTGGCGCGACCGATCTGGCGTAGCGATTGTTTCAACTCCTGGGCACTGGCTCCCTCGCGTTGCGCCAGTTCCGCCTGCATGCGCAGACCCGCCAGCGGTGTTTTGAGCTGATGGGCCGCGTCGGCCAGAAAACGCTTTTGGGTCGCAATCGAATCCTTCAGCCGCAGCAGCAGGTCGTTGACCGAATGCACCAGAGGCGCCACCTCCAGCGGCACGGCCTGCGCCTCGATCGGGCTCAAGTCATCGGGTTTGCGCGCTCGAATGCGCTCTTCGAGCTGATGCAGCGGCTTGATGGCCTGCACCAGCGCCACCCACACCAGCAGCACCGCCAGTGGCAGGATAGCAAATTGCGGCAACATCACGCCCTTGACAATTTCGGTCGCCAGCAGGGATCGTTTTTCCAGGGTTTCGGCCACCTGCACCAGCGCCGGTTGGGCGCCGGCCAGCGGCAACTTGACCCAGGTGTAGGCGACCTTGACCTCATCGCCGTGCACCATATCGCCACGGATGCGAACCTCACCCGGCTCGCCGACCGCTTCTTTGGGCGGCAAGGGCAACTCACGCTCGCCGCTCAGGTACTCGCCACGCGTGCCCAGCACCTGGTAATAAACTGTGTCAGAGTCGTTGGCGCGAAGCAGTTCGCGCGCTGGCAGTGGCAGGTTGAATTGCGCCCGCTTGTCGCTGATGGTCACCAACTGTGCCAGTGCCTGCACGTTGTACTCCAGCGCCCGGTCAAACGGCTTGTCCGCGATGTTTTGAGCGACCAGCCAGGTCAACACCAGACTGACCGGCCACAGCAGCAACAGGGGCGTGAGCATCCAGTCCAGGATTTCACCGAACAGGGAGCGCTGTTCGCGGTGGGGAATAGTCACGGTGCGACGCGCCGAGGCGACCTCATCAAATTATTTGGGAATCTTTTCCAGGCAGTAGCCCAGGCCGCGAACCGTGGCAATGCGGATCGGTCCTTTTTCAATTTTTTTGCGCAGACGATGGATGTAGACCTCAATGGCGTTGTTGCTCACCTCTTCGCCCCATTCGC
>DATCIC010000232.1:0-2869 GCA_036508025.1 Rhodoferax sp.
CAGTTATGAAACCGCCGCCCGCATCAGCCGTATGCCTCTGGCGGTACCGCACGACGACCTGAGTCGCATGGATCGCGTGATCGAAAGCGTGGCCGAACAGCTCGATGGCGATGTGATTTGTGCCGGGTTGGAGCGTGCCGCATCGACGCGCATGTCGCCGCCGGCTTTCCGTCACCAGCTGATTCAGAAGGCGCGCGCCGCCCACAAGCGCATCGTGTTGCCCGAAGGTGACGAACCGCGCACCATCCGGGCCGCCGTCATCTGCACCGAGAAGGGCATCGCGCGCTGCGTCCTGCTGGGCAAGCGCAAGGTGATCCAGTCGGTGGCTGATGCGCTGGGGATCGAGTTACCCAAGGGGCTTGAGATACTGGAACCCAGTCAGATTGCCGAGCGCTATGTCGCGCCCATGGTGGAGCTGCGCAAGAGCAAGGGCATGACGCCAGTGCAAGCCCGGGTCGCGCTGGAAGACAACGTCGTGCTTGGCACCATGATGCTGGCGGTCGACGAAGTTGATGGCCTGGTCAGCGGCGCCGTCCACACGACGGCGAGCACGGTGCGCCCTGCGCTGCAGTTGATCAAGACGGCACCGGGTTCGTCGATCGTGTCGTCGTGCTTCTTCATGCTGATGCCCGAGCAGGTGCTGGTCTACGCCGACTGCGCGATCAACCCCAATCCGACGGCCCAAGAGCTTGCCGACATCGCAAAGCAAAGCGCCGACAGCGCACGGGCCTTCGGCATCGAACCCAAAGTCGCCATGATCAGCTACAGCACCGGCGAGTCCGGATCGGGTGACGATGTCGAGAAGGTCCGCGCTGCCACCGAGCTGGCGCACGCCCGCTGGCCGGAGTTGGTGCTGGACGGCCCGATGCAGTACGACGCGGCCGCCGTGCGTGAAGTCGCAGCGCAAAAGGCACCCGGCAGTGCGGTCGCCGGGCAGGCGACGGTTTTTATATTCCCCGATCTGAATACAGGCAATACCACCTACAAGGCGGTTCAGCGGTCCGCCAACGTCGTGTCGGTCGGTCCGATGCTGCAGGGCTTGCGCAAGCCGGTGAATGATTTGTCTCGCGGCGCCCTGGTTGATGACATTGTGTTCACCATCGCGCTAACAGCCATCCAGGCAGAGTCGATGGCTCGGCAATGAGGTGGTTCATCTTGAGCACGGCCAAGGATCCAATCTCGCCCCTCGCCGTTGATTCCGTTTAAATGCATAAACCATCCATGCGTAGACAAAAGCAGCTTTTGTCTACCCCGCCCCGTAACGCCCACTCGTAGTAAAAACTTACAACTTTCAGGAATTTATACTCGGGGTCGCAGCACTCGTTGGTGTGGCCTTAACGATAATCAAGCGCTATCTTTCTCATTGCTGTCCTGCATAGCGCCACACTGTAGGCCGCATGGGCCTGTTCGATCTTGAAGCATTCAATCTCAATATTCCTCTTTCGGTTAGTGCTTATGTGGGCGGTTGCCATACCCTTTGCATCTGCCGCCACGCCTTTGGATTTACCGAGTCTGGATGCATTGATAGACTACCGGCCCAAGATTCCGTTGCGCGTGTACACCAACGACAACGTGCTCATTGGTGAATTTGGCCAGGAGAGGCGCGACTTTGTGGCGATCAAGGACATCCCGCTAATCCAGAGGCAGGCGCTGCTGGCGATCGAAGACTCGCGCTTTTACGAGCACGGCGGCGTTGACTTCAAAGGCGTGGCGCGAGCCGTGATTGCCGACCTGACCGGTGGCTTCAGGCAAGGTGCTTCAACCATCACCATGCAAGTTGCGCGTGACTTTTTTCTCACTAAGGAGAAACTGGTCTCGCGCAAGCTGACGGAGGTGATGCTGGCCTACAAAATCGAACGGGCGTTGACCAAAGACCAAATTTTGGAGCTCTACATGAACCAGATCTATCTGGGTCAGCGAGCGTATGGCTTCAGCAGTGCGGCGCGGATATATTTTGGCAAATCAATCAAGGACCTGAGCATTGCACAGGCGGCCATGCTGGCGGGCTTGCCGCAAGCGCCTTCAAGCGTTAACCCAGTGGTCAACCCAAAAGGTGCCCTGCAGCGCCAGCACCTGGTGCTCAAGCGCATGCGCGACCTGGGGTATGTCAATGAAGCGCAATACAAATCCGCGCTTCGCGAGGACATTCATGTGCTCGGCGAAGGCCAGGCGTTCAACAACCATGCGCAATTTGTTGCCGAAATGGTGCGCCAGTCGATGTATGCCCAGTTCAAGGAAGAAACCTACACACGGGGAATCACCGTCATCACTACGCTGGTCCAGGCGGACCAGGAAGCTGCATATCACGCGGTGCGGCGCAATGTCATGGCTTTCGACCAACGCCATGGTTACCGCGGTCCGGAGGCCTATGTGGCCTTGCCTCACAACACCGTCGAACGCCAAAAATTGATTGAAGCTACCTTGCAAAAGCATCCCGCCAGCGACAAGCTGTTGTCTGCCGTGACCATCACCGTGACGCCGAAAAGCCTGCGTGCGATGTTGGCCAATGGTGATGAGATAGAGCTCGGTGCTGGCGGCCTGCGCTGGGCTGCAGCGGCGCTGGCACCAAAAGCGCCAGCGGCGTTTAAGCTCAAATCAGGTTCCGTGATCCGTGTGGTGCAAGACAGCAAGGGTCGCTGGAACATCGCGCAATTGCCTGTCGTGGGCGCGGCCTTTGTTGCGTTGAACAATCAGACTGGCGCTTATCGCGCATTGGTGGGCGGCTTTGATTTTAATGCCAGCCCGCTCAACCATGTCACCCAGGCATGGCGCCAGCCCGGCTCGGCCATGAAGCCCTTTATCTATTCCGCAGCACTGGAAAAAGGCTTTTCACCAGGCACCCTTGTTAACGATGCACCGCTGACCCTCA
>DATCIC010000233.1:0-3384 GCA_036508025.1 Rhodoferax sp.
TGCGTGACGCGCGACACCAGGTTGATCCCGGCACCAAAGGCGACACCACTCAAGCCACCGCTGAAAACGCCACGGGCCGCGCCCTGGCCGCTGATGTTGCCGTCGCCACCCACGGCAAACTGCACGGTCCTGGAGCGGCTCGAAGCCAGGCCACCAAACAGGTAGCCCGAGTCGGTGCGCAGCGCCATCTCTTCGATCAGCTCTCCGAGGTCGGGGGTGTTGGCGTCGGCGTGGATCAGCGCCGTATGCGCTTCAAAGCCCAGGCCTAAGGGCGCCACGCCAGAAAACACCCGGTACTGATCAGTCGGCAGCTCGCACAACATCAAGGCCAGCGCCGGCTCGTCAAAATACTCGGCGTTGTTGGCGGCAATGCCCACGCCCACGGTGCCCGACCAGTCGGTGATCTCGGGCAGTTCGGCGCTCAGGTGGTCCAGAATGTCTTGCGCCTGCAGCGCGTAATGGTCGGTGATATAGAGCAGAGCCAGTGTCGGGCTGCTGGCGTAACCATGCAGCGCCATCTGGGCGCGCACTTGCGCCAGCGTCAACTCGGCGGCCATCTGCCACTGCGGGTGCGTGGCATGACCATAGGGAAACAGCTTCATGACCCGCCTTTTTTATCGCCAGCCATCGCGCATCAGGTGCTGCGGCGAACGGTTTTTTTGGCCGCTTTCTTAGGTACTTTTTTGGCTGTAGCCCTCGCTGCACCTGCGTTAGCAGCTACTTTTTTTGTAGCTTTAACGGCTTCTTTGGCAAACCCTGCCGCCATGTTTTTGGTGGCGTCCATGGTGGTGGCTTTGCCTGCGTCTTTCATGGCACTGGCGGCAATTTGCCCAAACTGCTGTGTCAGAGAACTCCAAAGTTGCATCGGATCAATCAAGCCAGCGGCCATATCCGTCACGGGTTTGGCCGCTTTGCGTACTTTTTTAGCCACATCTTGCGCGTCAGAGGCCGCTTTTTCCGTGACCCGCTGCACCCCGGAGTAGACCGAATCGGCTGCCTTGAGCTTGAGCGCGTTGGCCATGTCGCCGATGTTGAATTTCATGCCCTTGAGCGTGGCCAGCGTCATTTTCTGCACCTCCAGCGCCTGCACGGTCGCGCCCAGCGCCTTGGAATTCTGATCGAGCCAGAAGTGCACCGCCTTGAGTTCGGCAATGCGTTTGTCCAGCTCTTCCACATTGAGGGTGGGCGCAATCCAGTTGGCCAAATTGGGCATCTGCGGCACCGTCTCCGTCGCGCCCTTGGCCAGGTTTTGCAAAAAATCGAAGCCGGGAATAAATTTGCCGAAACCGGGGCTTTGTGCATCACTCATGTTGTCTCCAATGGGTTGGCTGTAAGGGTTCGCAGCTTACCCCAATGCCGGCCGGTTGGCGATGCGCAGTCCGCGCTAGACCTGCCGCTTTTCGACCGCATGGCGCAAGAGCGCGGCGGTTCGGAAAATACCGTGCGCAAATTTGCCATAAGGCAGCGTGGCAAACAGCGCCATCACGACCCCCAGGTGCAGGGTCAGAAGGGCTGGCAGAGCCACCCCGGCGTGCACCAACCACAGGGCCAGGCCGCTGGCACTGGCGAAAAAGAGCAGCGCGATAAAGCCGCGGTCCATCGGTTTTTGCGCCGCATCGCCGTGTAAAGAGTGGCGCTGCAGGTTGAGTGCGAACAAGCTGCCCGTGCCGAGCAGCACACTCAGACCGCCTGCGACACCCAGCAGTTTGGGCAGTTGCGGCAAGTCGTAAGGCGCCGCCCAGCCAAAGACATAGTGATAGACGCTCGCCACCAGGGTGGCGGCAAAGCACAGTAAAACACCGTAAAAGGTCAGATGGTGGGCCCGGCGCCGGGCCAGCGTGGCCGTACCGTCGGCATTGCTACAGCCGTCGCCATGGCCGCCGTCCAGGTATTTCAGGCGCAAGACGTCACTGGCAGCCTCGGTAGCGGCCGCGGCGCTGACTGGCTTGCCGCTGGTGGCCGGCGTGACGTCGTGCCAGAAACGCCGCACCCCCATGCCCAGTGCAAACACGGCATACAGGAAAACCGGCGCAAACAAACCGACCAGCACCTGGTGTGGAAACACTGCGCTGTACCCATCCTGGGGCGAACCCAAGAGCGTGCCATTCAAGGCCAGTGCCAGCAGCAAAAAGCCTGTCAGCGCGAGCGCCAGTGCCAGCGACAGCATCAGGCCATTGCGTTGGTAGAGTGCACCCAAGGCCGGTGGCCAGGCATAGTCGGCGTAAGTCTGGCCACGCACGCGGGCCATGGCCTGCGGCAAATTGACCGCAAGCTCGTGCGGCGGGGCGACCTCGCAGCCGTGCAGGCAGGCGCCACAGTTGTGGCAAAGATTGGACAGGTAGTGGATGTCAGCCTTGGCAAACTGGAGCCGCCGCGCGGTGGCGGGGAATACCGCACAAAAACTGTCGCAATAGTGGCAGTCGTTGCAGATATGTAAGAGGCGGGATACTTCGGTTTCGGGTGCCGTCAGCATGGATTCGTCATTCGCTTTGCCCCCGGCCAGTGCGGGTGCATCAACAAGAAGGCTGGCGGGGCGAGTGTACGGCAGCCAACAACATCCAGTCGCTCAGGGTGCCTTTTTGGCCGGCATGTTGCCGTGCATGGAATGATCCATCGGCGCCTCTTTGCCGTGCGCCATGTCAGCGGGGGCAACTGCCGCCACCGGCACCGTCAGCTCGACTTTGCTTTCCACCCCCTTGGCATCCTTGAACACCAGGGTCAAGGGCACGCTGGTGCCGGTGACCAAAGTGGATTTCAAGTCCATCAGCATCAGGTGGTAGCCACCGGATTTGAGCGCCACGGCCTTGCCTGCGGGCAAGTCCAGCCCGCCCTTGACCTCGCCCATTTTCATGACGCCAGCGTCCATCGTCATCTCATGCAGCTGGCTGACGCCCGCCACCGGGGATGAGGCGCCGACCAGCCGGGCGCCCTCTTTGGCGGTGAGCGTCATGAAGGCGCCGGTGGCTTGCTGGCCCTTCACAGTGGCACGCACCCAGGCGTTTTCGACTTCAATGGCAGCAGCGTGGGCGGCGAAGGCGAAGGAGGTCGCAGCGAGGGCGACCGAGCTCATCAGTGTTTTGAATTTCATGGGGTTTTCTCTAGCAGGGTTTTAAAAAAGCAAAGGGCAGCTTGAAGCGGCTGCCGGACGACGGGCAGCCACGCGAGGCCGCCGCACAATACAAGTCAAATACGCCTGCAGCCCCGTTGGGTCTACATAAGACGCTATTGTTTTTGATTAATTAAAGAGAAGCCGGTGGCCCGCGCGCGGGCAAGGGTGCGGCGCTCAGAGCCGCAATGTGGGCAGCGGGAATGCCTTGCAGCACATGGCCCAGCGCTTGCATCGGCTCCGTAGCCGCATGTGCCACGGGCGGCGGCGGCGCGCCG
>DATCIC010000234.1:0-2391 GCA_036508025.1 Rhodoferax sp.
CTTCTTTGTGGACCCGGCCGAAGACCTGTTTGCCGTTCTGATGCTGCAGGCCCCGAACCAGCGCGAGTACTACCGTATGCTGTTTCGCGATCTGGTCTACGCGACGCTGATTGATTGAGCCAACTATTCTGTAAATTTATAAGAAATTGGCCTATAGCCCCCGTGCAATGAGCATAGTACGCTATATATATTATAGCAACAATCGATCTCAATCTTTGGCGACTTGCAGCACCAGCTTGCCAAAGTTCTCGCCGCTGAAGAGCTTGTTGAGTGTTGTGTCCTTATCGAAGCAACTGTGCCACAAAAACGTGCCAATCTATCCCGTTCTAACGCCTTCTAACGCTGTTCTAAGCTGTGGTCCAATTCCGCTGCCACACGTGAAAAGACCCCGCTCTCCAGAGGAGAACGAGGTCTTTTGTTTGGTGGGCGGTGGAGGCTTCGAACCTCCGACCCTCGCAGTGTGAGTGCGATGCTCTACCCCTGAGCTAACCGCCCTGAATTCGATTCAGGAAAGCCTTGGATTATGCCCTATTTTCAGGCTGATTTACGCCACACCGTCTTGTTGCCGCAGGCTTTGTCAATCTGATTGAGAACATCATCATGCGCGGCCGACTCCTGATCGTTCGCGGCCAGCACCGGCAACACAATGCTGCCAAGGTCGATCTGCACCACCTGCAAACTCTCACTCTCGGTCGCACCGGCCTCCATCAGCAAGGCATCTTGCCCACGCGTCAGGTTAATGTAGACGTCGGCCAACAGTTCGGCGTCCAGCAAGGCGCCATGCAGTGCCCGGCCCGAATTGTCAACACCGAGACGGTCGCACAGCGCATTGAGTGAATTGCGCTTGCCGGGGAACATCTCCTTGGCCATGACCAATGTATCGGTCACGCTGGCTACAAATTCCTTGAACCGGGGGCGGCCCAGCAGGGCCAGTTCCTTGTTCAAAAAACCAAGGTCAAACGGGGCATTGTGAATGATGATTTCAGCATCTTTCACGTACGCCAGCAGCTCATCGGCCACGGCTTCAAACTTGGGTTTATCCTTCAGGAACGCAGAAGTAATACCGTGCACTCTGAGTGCATCTTCGTGGCTTTCACGCCCGGGGTTCAGGTAGAAATGTTTATTGTTGCCGGTGAGTTTGCGCTTGAACAACTCTACACAACCAATTTCAATGATGCGGTCGCCCGTGTCGGCTGACAGACCCGTGGTTTCAGTATCCAGAAAAATTTGACGCATAACTAGTGAGTTTCCTTGGCGTGATTGACGGAGTACTTGGGTATCTCCACCACCACATCTTGCCGCGCCAGAATGGCTTGGCAGCTCAAGCGTGATTGGGGCTCCAGGCCCCAGGCGCGATCAAGCATATCCTCTTCATTGTCGTCCACCTCATTGAGTGACGCGAACCCTTCGCGCACGATGACGTGGCAGGTGGTGCAGGCGCAGCTCATCTCGCAGGCATGCTCAATATTGATGTGGTTGTCCAGCATGGCCTCACAAATAGAGGTGCCAGCCGGTGCCGATATCTCGACCCCCTGTGGGCAATACTCGGGATGAGGCAGTATTTTGATAACAGGCATATGTTTTTTCGTTGAATCGGGGTCAGACCGTTGCGATGTTTTTCCCAGCCAGTGCTTTTTGTATGCCCCTATTCATCCGCATTGCCGCAAAGGCCTCAGTGCCTTTGGCTAGCGCCTGCGTCGCCGCTTCAATCCGAGCCGGGTCTTCCAGGAGGCTTGCCACATGCACGGCAACCATCAGCCGATCAATCCCGGCACGATCCAAATCAGCGAGCAGGTCACCATCCGCATCCAGCGCGCTTTGCGTCGCCAGCACCATGCGTTCGGCATCGACGCGGGCTTCGACCAGGGCACGGGCTTTCATGTCCACATCGGCCTTGGTGAAACTGTCTTGCAACATGTTGGCAATCTGCTCATCACCCAGTCCGTAAGAGGGTTTGACATCAATTCGGGCTTCGACGCCACTCAACTGCTCGCGCGCACTGACGCTCAAGAGCCCGTCGGCATTAACCGTGAAGGTGACGCGGATACGCGCGGCTCCTGCGGCCATTGGCGGGATGCCGCGCAGCTCAAAACGCGCCAGGCTCCGGCAATCTGCCACCAAGTCACGTTCACCCTGCACCACGTGCAGCGCCAGCGCGGTTTGGCCGTCCTTGTAGGTGGTGAAATCCTGCGCCTTGGCGGTCGGAATGGTCTCATTGCGGGGCACAATGCGCTCCACCAGACCACCCATGGTTTCGATGCCAAGCGACAGGGGAATCACATCGAGCAACAACAAGTCACCACCGGCGTTATTGCCCGCCAACTGATTGGCTTGAATAGCGGCGCCAAGCGCGACCACTTCATCGGGGGTCAGGTTGGTGAGAGGCATCCG
>DATCIC010000235.1:0-2478 GCA_036508025.1 Rhodoferax sp.
CGATAGTG
Source organism: Rhodoferax sp. (assembly GCA_036508025.1). Lineage (GTDB taxonomy): Bacteria > Pseudomonadota > Gammaproteobacteria > Burkholderiales > Burkholderiaceae_C > Rhodoferax. The sequence continues at coordinate 9 of DATCIC010000235.1, forward strand.
TTCGGGCAGGGCGGAGGTGACCACTTGAAACGTGTCCATGGCGTAGCCATTGCTGGCCGTGTGCACGCGGGCGTCCAGAATGCTGAAGCTGCGCTGGTCAAAATAGCCGCAGATGCGCGCAAACAGGTCGGGCTGGTCTGGTGTGTACACCACCACCTGCAGTCCCTCACCCACCGGTGATTTGCGGGCACGTACGATCGGTTTGCCAGCGCCCACGTGGCGCGAGAGTTGCCGCGTGTGCCAGGCAATGTCGGCGGCATCGTGGCGCAGAAAATAGCCCACGTCCAGTGTCTCCCATAGGCGTTTGTGGGCCTCAAACGGTTGGGCGTGCAGCGCCAGCAAAATCAGCGCCTCGCGCTTGCGGGCTTCTACTTCATCGTGTGGATCAGCGGCGTGACCACCCAGCACGCGCAAGGTCAGGCGATACAGGTCTTCCAGCAGCTTGCCTTTCCAGGCATTCCAGACTTTGGGCGAGGTGCCGCGAATGTCGGCCACGGTAAACAGGTACAAAGCGGTCAGATAGCGCTCATTGCCCACGCGTTTTGCAAACGCGGCGATGATGTCGGGGTCGCTCAGGTCGGATTTTTGCGCCACCCGGCTCATCGTCAGGTGCTCGTGCACGATGAACTCGATCAGTTGGGTGTCTTCTTTCAAAAACGCGTGCTGCCTGCAAAAGCGGCGTGCCTCGACGGCTCCCAGTTCCGAGTGGTCGCCGCCACGGCCTTTGGCGATGTCGTGAAACAGCGCCGCCGTGTACAAAATCCAGGGCTTGTCCCAGCCCGCGGCGAGCTGGGAGCAAAACGGGTACTCATGGGCGTGTTCAACGATAAAGAAGCGCCGCACATTGCGCAACACCATCAAGATGTGCTGATCGACCGTGTAGACATGAAACAAGTCATGCTGCATCTGCCCCACAATTTTGCGAAACGCCCACAGGTAGCGCCCCAGAACCGAGGTCTGGTTCATCAGACGCATGGCGTGGGTGATGCCGCTGCGTTGCATCACTATTTGTTTGAAGGTTTCGCGATTGACCGGGTCGTTGCGAAATTTGCCATTCATCAGGTCTCGGGCGTTGTAGAGCGCGCGCAAGGTGCGTGCCGACAGCCCTTTCAGGCCGGGCGTGGTCTGATAAATCAGGAAGGTTTCCAGAATGGCGTGCGGCTCGCGCTGGTACAAGTCGTCGCTGGCCACTTCCACCAAGCCCGCCTTGTCATAAAAGCGCGCATTGATGGCTTGCGGCGCTTGGGTCGACGGGTTGAGCCGCTCCTCAATGTTAAGCAGCAGAATCTGATTGAGCTGGGTCACGGCCTTGGCCGACCAGTAATAGCGCTTCATGAGCGCCTCACTGGGACGCACAAAGCCACGACTGTCGGTGTTGTCAGGGGGCGCCTCAAAGCCAAAAGACTGGGCCATCGCGTTTTGTAAATCAAACACCAGCCGGTCTTCGCGCCGTTGCGCGAGCAAATGCAGGCGCGCGCGAATCAGCCGCAACACCGCTTCGTTGTGTTTGATCTGTTTGACTTCAAAGGCGGTGGCCAGGCCGCTTTTGGCCAGCGCGTCCCAATCGTTGCCGTAGCCCGCCGCCTTGGCTACCCACAGAATGACCTGCAAATCACGCAGGCCGCCCGGTGATTCCTTGCAATTGGGTTCCAGCGCGTAGGGGGTGTCTTCAAATTTGCTGTGACGCTGGCGCATCTCCAGCGTCTTGGCGATAAAAAAAGCGCCAGGATCGATCGCTGAAAAAAATTGACGTTCAAATCGAGCAAACAGCTCGGCGCTGCCCGTGATCAGCCGGGCTTCGAGCAGCGAGGTCTGCACGGTGACGTCGCGCGCGGCTTCCTCCAGGCATTCGGCCACCGTGCGCACGCTGGAGCCGATCTCCAGCCCGGCGTCCCAGCAGCTGCCAATAAAACCTTCAATCTGGGCCTTCAGTTGAGCGTCGTTGGCGGGTGAATGCTCGTTGGGCAACAGCACCAGCACGTCGACATCGGAGTAGGGAAACAGCTCGCCACGGCCAAAACCACCGACGGCAACCAATGCAAACGAACTGGTCAAACCCGCCTTTTGCCACAATATTTTGAGCGTCGTATCGGCCAGGGCGGAGAGTTTTCCCAGCGTGGCGCGAACACCGCGCGTGGTGGTCCCCGGTGACGCGATGGATTCCAGGATGATCGATTTTTGCGCCCGGTAATGGCTGCGCAGCGCTTGAAGATCGGTCATGCAGGGCCCCAATAGTGCATCCATCGCTTGTTTCCGCGCGATGGGATGGCTGATTACTTTGTTGTTGACAGGGCAGCCGGCACTGGTACAAATGACGGAATGGCGGGGCCACCAGCCGACAGCGTCAGCACTTCGTAGCCGGTCGGCGTGACCAGCACCGTGTGTTCCCACTGCGCTGACAGCGAGTGGTCTTTGGTGACAATGGTCCAGCCGTCGCCGAGCTCCTTGATGTCCTTGCGCCCGACGTTCA
>DATCIC010000236.1:0-8369 GCA_036508025.1 Rhodoferax sp.
CGACCGGCATTTCCAGCTTGACCGAGTGCAGTTGAATCGGGATCGTGATGATCAGCATGACCAATAACACCAGCATCACGTCAATCAGGGGCGTGGTGTTGATCTCCATCATCACCTCGGGCTCACCCGAGTTGCTGGTATTTTTTACGTGCATTCCCATGGGGGTAATTTCCTTGTTGGCGCTCAACCGCCCAGCGCTGGCGGCTCGGTGATAAAGGCAACTTTGACGATGCCCGCGCGCTGGCAGGCCAGCAGGACTTTACCGACGCCTTCATAGCGGGCGTTGGCGTCACCGCGCACTTGCACTTCGGGTTGCGGCCTGACGCTGGAGACTTTTTTGAGCTTCTCCACCAGGGCGTCCACATTCTTGATGCGGGCGTCGTACCAGAAAATGTTGCCCGCCTGATCGACCGAGATGATGATGTTCTCAGGCTTGCTTTCCCGCACCTCAACGCGTTCCTTGGGCAGTGAGAGCTTGATCGAGGTGGTGACCACGGGAATGGTGATCAGGAAAATGATCAGCAGCACCAGCATCACATCCACCAGGGGCGTGGTGTTGATGGCCGACATGACGGCATCCTCGCCGTCGTCGTTGGAACCGACATTCATGGCCATAACGGTTGCTTGATAAAGGGCGATCTGCGGCGGCCGTTCAGGTCTTGGCCACCGAGCCCAGCACCACGGCGTGCAGGTCGCTGCTGAAGGCGCGCACCTCGTCCATCACCGCCTTGTTGCGACGCACCAGCCAGTTATAGGCCAGCACGGCCGGCACGGCAACCGCCAGACCCATGGCGGTCATGAGCAGCGCCTCCCCCACCGGGCCGGCCACCTTGTCGATCGAGGCCTGGCCGGAGATGCCGATGGCGGTGAGCGCATGGTAAATGCCCCAAACCGTGCCAAACAGGCCAACAAAAGGGGCAATCGAGCCGACGGTGGCAAGGAAGGCCAGGCCGCCCTGCGCATTGCCTTGAATGCGGTCGACCGCGCGCTGGATGCGCATAGCGATCCAGTCATTGAGTGGAATGTGGCCCATCAGTCCTTCATGTTTTTTGACCGCAGTGGTCGCCGCTTCAGCCATGAACCGAAAGGGGCTGTTGGCCTCCAGTGCGGCAGCGCCCTGCTGGACGGTATCGGCAGACCAAAAACCCCGGGCCGCCGCTTTGGCCTGGCGCCCCATCTTGGCTTGCTCCAGAACTTTGACAATCAGGATGTACCAACTGCCCATGCTCATGATGAGCAGCAGCAGCAGAACGGTTCTGGCGACTGCATCAGACGTTTTCCAGAGGGCTTCAAGACCGTAAGGGTTGTCAAATGCGTCTGGGGCTTTCTTGGCGGCAGCGCCAGGGTCGGCGGGCTTGACGTCAGTGATGACGGGCAGAACACCTGGTGCGGCTGGGGCAGCGCTGGGCTCAGCGGCGACGGCAGGGGTTGCAGCTTGCGCCTGCACAAGGGTCGGCACCAGCGTGAGAGACAGTGCCAGCGCGCACGCGCAGGACGCTAGCCATCGACTTAGCTTGATTTGCACTGTGTTTCCTTTGGAGAAATGAAGGGGTTAAACCGGTCGGAGGAGTTAACCATTTCAAAAAAATAACGGCGCGAGTACAGAGATCGATTGGGTGTGCATGACACAGGACAAGCCCTTAGTAATTGACTGATTCATTTTTTCGGGTGTTGCAGGTCCAATGCCCGCAGCTGTCTGAGCTTTTCGGCAATCCGGATTTCCAGCCCGCGTTCGACCGGGCGGTAAAAGCCCGGTGACGCCATGCCGTCCGGCAGGTAGCGCTCCCCGGCAGCAAAACCGCCCTCTTCGTCATGCGCATAGCGGTAGCCCTTGCCGTAGTCCAGCTCTTTCATCAGCTTGGTCGGCGCATTGCGCAGGTGCATCGGCACGGGGCGCGTACCATCTTGCTTCACAAAGGCTCGTGCGGCGTTGAAGGCCATGTAAACCGCATTTGATTTGGGGGCAACCGCCAGATAGACGACGCATTGGGCCAGCGCCAACTCTCCCTCTGGGCTGCCCAGGCGCTCATAGACCTCGGCCGCATCCAGTGCCAGCCGCAGCGCGCGCGGGTCGGCCAGGCCGATGTCTTCGCTCGCCATGCGGATCAGACGGCGCGCCATATAACGCGGCTCAGCGCCGCCATCGAGCATGCGCACCAGCCAGTACAGCGCAGCATCCGGGTTCGAGCCGCGCACCGATTTATGCAGTGCGCTGATGGTGTCGTAAAACTGCTCGCCGCCCTTGTCGTAGCGGCGCATGCGCTCGCCCAGCACCTTCTGCAACCACGGGTCAGTAATTTCGTTCACACGTTCTTGTGTTGCGGCGACAGACAGCATTTCCAGCGTGTTAAGCAAGCGCCGGGCGTCGCCATCAGCAAAGCCAACGAGACGCTCGGACGCTGCTTTTTCTATAGCGGGTAGCGCTTGCAGGGCGAGGGCTCTGGTTATGATTTGTTCAAGGTCTTGTGGCGCCAGGGGTTGCAGCACATAGACCGCGGCGCGCGACAGCAAGGCGGAGTTGACTTCAAACGAGGGGTTCTCGGTGGTGGCGCCGATGAAGGTGAACAAGCCGCTCTCCACGTGCGCCAGAAACGCGTCCTGCTGGCTTTTGTTGAAGCGGTGCACCTCGTCGACGAACACAATCGTGCGCCGGCCTTGCCCTTGCGCCACCTGGGCCTGCTCCACCGCCTCGCGAATGTCCTTGACACCCCCGAGCACGGCGCTGATGGTGATGAACTGGGCGTCAAATGCGTCGGCCATCAGGCGCGCAATCGTGGTTTTGCCGGTGCCCGGCGGCCCCCACAAAATGCAACTGTGCGGCTGGCCGGACTCGAACGCAATGCGCAGCGCCATACCCTCGCCCAGCAGCTGTTGTTGGCCGATAACTTCAGCCAGCGTGCGGGGGCGCAGGCGCTCGGCCAAGGGCACATGCGAATTGGCCTTGCTGTGAGCGTCAGGCGTCAATGTGGCCTCCCTCACCGCATCACTGCCGGATCACGTCTGCCCCGGCCGGGGGTTTGAACTGAAAACTGTTCCCCGGTAAAGCAGGATTGACTTCAAACCGACTGAAGCTCAACACCGAGCGCTGGCCAAAACTGTCGAGGATTTCCAGCGCAGCGAGTTCGGCCGTCTGTTCGCCCGCGCGAAAGCCGACGCGCACGGACTGCAACTGGCCGTCTTTGGATTTCGGCGTAGCAGCCGCCCATTGCAAGCCGTCTTTGTCAGGCGCATCAGCCAGCGTGAAATCGGCCTGCAAAGCGCGCAAATCAGGCGCAGCGGCAATCAACGCCGCAGGCGTGGAGCCCAGCACCTTCGACTGCTGGCGCGCTGTCACCTGGTTCAGGTCCACGTCATACAGCCACAGGGTCTGGCCGTCAGCGACTATGGCTTGCTCGAACGGCTTTTTGTAAACGAACTTGAAACGGTTGGGCCGGGAAAATTCGAAACTGCCGCTGGACGTTTTAACGCGCGGCGCTTGACCCGCTTTGGCCGGCGCAGTCACCACCTGGGTGAAGTCGGCCCGGCCGGTGTTCACGGTTTTCACAAATACTTCAAGGCTTTTTAGGCCTCCAGCCACCGCCAATCCTGCGTAAGCAGCTATACAAATAATAGCAAAATGTTTCATGCAAATCCTTCTCGTCATTTATCAATGGGTCATGGCGGGCTTGCCAGGTTTTCCGCTGCTCAATCCGCCCGCACCGGCACCAGAATTTCACGCTGGCCGCTGCCGCTCATGGAACTCACCAGGCCGGCATGCTCCATGTCTTCCACCAGCCGGGCCGCGCGGTTGTAGCCAATCTTGAGATGGCGCTGCACCAGCGAAATGCTGGCCTTGCGGTTCTTTAAGACGACCTCGACCGCCTGGTCGTACATCGGGTCTTTTTCGCCGCCGTTAGTGCCGCCCTCGCCCATCAACTCGTTCAAACTGTCATCGGTGCCGCCTTCGAGCACGCCTTCAATGTAATTCGGCTCGCCCTGTGATCTCAGGTAGCTCACCACCCGGTGCACTTCTTCATCGCTGACAAAGGCACCATGCACCCGCGTCGGCAGGCCGCTGCCGGGCATGTACAGCATGTCGCCCAAGCCCAGCAGGGCTTCGGCGCCCATCTGGTCCAGAATGGTGCGGCTGTCGATCTTGCTGCTGACCTTGAACGAAATACGGGTCGGAATGTTGGCCTTGATCAGGCCGGTGATCACATCCACGCTCGGGCGTTGCGTGGCCAGAATCAGGTGAATGCCGGCGGCGCGCGCTTTCTGCGCCAGGCGGGCAATCAGCTCTTCAATCTTCTTACCGATCACCATCATCAAATCGGCCAGTTCATCGATGACCACCACGATATGCGGCAGGCGCTCCAGCGGCTCGGGCGCGTCCGGCGTCAGGCTGAACGGGTTGCCAATGTGCTCGCCGCGCGCTGTCGCTTCGTCTATCTTGGCGTTATAACCGGCCAGATTGCGCACCCCCATTTTGCTCAGCAGCTTGTAGCGGCGCTCCATCTCGCCCACGCACCAGGTCAGGCCGTAGGCGGCCTGTTTCATGTCGGTCACTACCGGGCACAGCAAATGCGGAATGCCCTCATAGACCGACATTTCCAGCATCTTGGGGTCGATCATCAACAGCCGTACATCGCGCGCCTCGGCCTTGTACAGCAGGCTCAAAATCATGGCGTTGATCCCCACCGATTTGCCCGACCCCGTGGTGCCCGCCACCAGCACGTGCGGCATCTTGGCCAGGTCCACCACCACCGGGTTGCCAATAATGTCCTTGCCCAGACCCATGGTGAGCATGGACTTGGCCTCGTGGTAGATTTGCGAGCCCAAAATCTCGGACAGCTTGATCGACTGGCGCTTGGCATTGGGCAACTCCAGCGCCATGTAGTTTTTGCCCGGAATCGTCTCCACCACGCGAATCGACACCAGGCTTAAAGAGCGCGCCAGGTCTTTGGCCAGCCCGACGATCTGCGAGCCCTTGACGCCGGTGGCGGGTTCGATCTCATAGCGCGTGATGACCGGGCCGGGTTGGGCCAGCACCACCCGCACCTCGACGCCAAAATCCTTGAGTTTTTTCTCGATCATGCGGCTGGTCATCTCCAGCGTTTCGGGCGCGACCGTCTCCTGCCGCAGCAGCGCGTCGTCGAGCAAATCGACCTGTGGCAGCTTGCTGTCAGGCAGTTCGGAAAACAAGGCTTTTTGCCGCTCTTTGACAACCCGCGCGCTTTTTGGCACATCCACCAGCACCGGCTCAATCAGGAGCGGGCGCGGGTGCTGAACCATACTGTCCTGGCGTTCCTCAATGACTACTTCTTCCCGCGCACGGGCCGCCTGTTGGCCCATTGCCATATCCTGGGCCACTTCACGCTGCTCACGCCGTGCTTCAACCTGAAAATACAACCAGGCACCCAGTCGCTCCGCCGCCTGCCCCCAGGAAAAATGAAACACGCGCGCCGACCCCAGCACACCAAAAGCAATTGCCACCAAAGCAGAGCCGACAGAGCCCAGCCAGTGAACACTCCATGGTCCGACAAAATAGCCCAGGATGCCACCACCATTCCCCGGCAGACGGGCTTCCAGGCTGTACAGGTACGACCACTCCAAGCTGACGCTGGCGCACAGCAACAGTGCCAGCGCGCACCAGAAGGCCGTGCGACTGGACGCCAACCGGGCGATCAGCGAGGCGGGCGATCTAAGCGGCTCAGCCCGGGTGCTGAGCAGATCACGCCCGCGCAGCCAGCGGGCCAACCCGGCGAGCCAGATGCGCACCGCGGCCGCCACACACCACCAGATTGAAAAACCCAATACGTAATAGCTGCCATCGGCCAGCCAGGCCCCCAAGCGCCCGGCACGGTTCAGCACCGGTGCGCTACTGCCCGAGGTCGACCAAGCCGCATCCTGCGCGGAATAGGTCAACAGAGCGACCAGCCAAAGCAGCAACAGCAGCAAACCAAGCAGCAGGCCCAGTTCATCGGCGAGACGCCGCCAGCCGGAAACAACAGGCGCCACCGAAGAGCGCTGAGAATTCAAGGTATTTAGAGAATAAGTCATACTATCCCTCACTGTACACGGCACATTCGATTCTTCTGAAAAGGTTTACACAATGTCAACAACTACCCATGCGAAAGTTCTGATTCTGGGCTCCGGCCCCGCAGGCTACACCGCCGCCATCTATGCAGCCCGCGCCAACCTGAAACCCCTGCTCATCACCGGCATCGCCCAGGGCGGCCAGCTGATGACCACCACCGAGGTCGACAACTGGCCCGCCGACGTCGACGGTGTGCAGGGGCCCGACCTGATGCAGCGCTTTCTGGCGCACGCCGAGCGCTTCAAGACCGATATTGTGTTTGACCACATCAACGCGGTTGATTTCTCAAAGCGCCCCTTCACCCTGAAAGGCGACAGCGGCACGTACACCTGTGACGCGCTGGTTCTGGCCACCGGTGCCTCCGCCCAATACCTGGGGTTGGCGTCCGAGACCGCGTTCATGGGACGCGGCGTGTCCGGTTGCGCCACCTGCGACGGTTTTTTCTACCGCGACCAAGAGGTTTGCGTGGTGGGCGGCGGCAACACCGCGGTTGAAGAGGCCCTGTACCTGTCCAATATTGCCAGCAAAGTTTATTTGATCCACCGCCGTGACAAGTTCCGCGCCGAACCGATCATGATCGACAAGCTGATGGAAAAGGTTGAGAGCGGCAAGATGGTGCTCAAGACCTCCAACACCCTCGATGAAGTGTTGGGCGATGCCAGCGGTGTGACCGGCGTGCGGCTGAAAAACGTCAGCACCGGCAGCACCGAAGAGCTGCGCTTGCAGGGCTGCTTTATTGCCATTGGTCACACGCCCAACACCGGGATTTTCAAAGGCCAACTCGATATGGAGGGTGGCTACATCATCACCCAGGGCGGCAACAAGGGTTTTGCCACCCAGACCAGCGTGCCCGGCATTTTTGCGGCGGGCGACGTCCAAGACCATGTGTATCGGCAAGCGATCACCAGCGCCGGCACCGGTTGCATGGCGGCGCTGGATGCGCAGCGTTTTCTGGAACAGGAATAAATGAACGCGCTGAAGGCCCGCTATAATCGCAGGCTTTGCTGAATCCGGCCTGTGAAGGCTTGGGGATAGCAATCGGGTTACCGCCACCCTTTTTCTTGGCGAGGTGAGGCTTGAGCGAGATCGGAAGTTGTTGTTAAAGCAGTTTGTTTTAACGATTATTTTTTGATCGACAGTAAAAGCCGTTATAAATATCGGAGTGTCCACATGGCACGCGTATGTGAAGTCACGGGCAAAGGCCCGATGGTGGGAAACAAAGTTTCTCACGCCAACAACAGAACCAAGCGCCGGTTCCTGCCGAACCTGCAATACCGCCGTTTCTGGGTCGAGACCGAAAACCGCTGGATTCGTCTGCGGATATCCAATGCAGGTCTTCGTTTGATCGACAAAAACGGTATTGATGTTGTGCTCGCAGATCTGCGCGCACGTGGTCAGGCATAAGGAGCAACACCATGGCAACCAAAGGCGGACGCGAAAAAATTAAGCTGGAATCTACAGCTGGCACCGGTCACTTCTACACCACCAGCAAAAACAAGAAAACCATGCCCGAGAAAATGCTGATCAAGAAATTTGATCCCAAAGCTCGCAAGCACGTTGACTACAAGGAAATAAAGCTGAAGTAATTCAGTCTTTCTGACCCACAAAAAAGCCCGCTGCCAGCGGGCTTTTTTGCGTCCTGGGTTTTTCAGGCCTGCGCCGCCCGCAGCCGCAACGAGAACGCTTGCAAAGCCACAATGCCGCTAGCCTCAGCCTGGTGGCACCAGGCTTGCAAATCAGCCGCCAATTGCTCGCGGGTATGGGAGCGATTCAGCCACATCTGGCGCAACTCTTCGCGCATCACCACCATTTTGTCGAGCACTGGCGATGCCGCCCGGGCCAGGGCCAACTGGGGCACGGCAGCTGCCGGCACTTTGTCCACGTCACGGTGCAGCCAACGCTGAGTGGCTTTGATGACCGCCACGTCAGCGTGGCGCGCCTTCAGGGCTTGCAGTTCATCCTTGAAGGCACGACGCATGCCTTTGGCGTAAGCAGCCATGATTTCATAGCGGTTGGAGATCAGCGCTTCCAGGGTTTTTTCATCCGCCACCGGGCGTATGTCGCCCAGCGCCAGTTTCGGGGGCGTCTTCCTGACGGTGGCCAAGCCAAGGCGCTGCATCAGGCTGATGTAGACCCAGCCAATGTCAAATTCATAAGGCTTGACCGACAGCTTGGCCGACGTCGGGTAGGTGTGGTGGTTATTGTGCAACTCTTCACCGGCAATCAGAATGCCCCAAGGTGAGATATTGGTGCTCGCATCAGCCACCTCGAAATTGCGGTAACCCCAGTAGTG
>DATCIC010000237.1:0-7435 GCA_036508025.1 Rhodoferax sp.
TCACCTGCCAGTGCCCAGGCTTTGCCCTCGTGGCTGCCCACCCAGCGCTCGGCGCGCGCCGACTGCAGTGGCCAGGCGCCGCGCTCACTGGTCAGCGTGAGTTGGCCCAGACAGCCCTGACTGGCGACCTGGAGTTGCTGACAAAACTCAGCCGGGCTTGCCCTCAGCAACGCCTCAACCCGGTCCTCAAGGACAGACCAGACAATGGCCACGGAGTTCCCCTGCGGACCGTCAAGTGGCAAAAAAGCCAGGATTTCACCTTGCGTAAACCATTGGCGCGCTGTTTGCCCATGTGGCATTTCGCACGCCAGGCGCGCTGCAATCGCCGTCTGCGGGTAGCGGGTGACCTCAAATTCAATGCCAAACTCGGCGCGGGTCCGGCTGGCCTTGCCTTCACAGATCACCGTCAGGCTGGCCGGTTGCGCTGCGTCCAGCAACTCGATTTGCGGCTGAAACCGCACCGCTGCCGCCAGCTGCGCCTCCAGCACCGGCACATCCACAATCCAGGTCAGACCCGGGACCTTGAGTTCCTGCGCCGAAAAATTGACTTCGCCGCCGTCATCGCCCAAGACCCGCATGGCCAGCACTTCGGTCGCGTGCTGGGCATCGGGCCAGCAGCGCAGCGATTCCAGCAGGGCCCGTGACTTGGCATTTAAAGCGTAGGCGCGCACGTCCGGGGCCGTCGTCGAAGCGCTCGGGGCCGCCGGTGCAGGCATCGACACCAGACCAACGCGAAGCCGTTCACGCGCCAGCAACAGTGCCAGTGTGCGACCCACAATGCCGTCGCCGCGGATGCAAATATCAAAGGGTTGAGTCATGGAGCACGATTGTAGAAGGCTAGGCTATACCCTCACTCTGAGCGCAGTGCCTCAACCGGGTCCAGGCGCGCCGCGCTGCGTGCCGGCAACACGTCCGCGAGCAGAGCAGGCATTCACCCATCATGACCATCGGCATCAAATTTTCCAAAGCTGAAAGAGGACAAAGAACTGCAGGCGCAGCACCTGCACTTGATCCCTTGGAGGAAGGGGGTTCCCATATTCGAATTTTTTCCGATGTTGTTATTTAATTCAAGAATTATCCTGAATAGACGGTTGAGGTGGTTTCTCCACCTCTGCCGGTCCAGTTGGTATGAAAATACTCCCCACGCGGTTTGTCAGTTCTCTCATACTGATGTGCCCCGAAAAAATCTCTCTGTGCCTGCAAAAGATTGGCCGGGAGGTTTTCACTTCGGTATGCGTCGTAATAAGCCAATGCCGACGACAAGGCGGGCGTAGGGATTCCATTTGTTATGGCTTCGACAAGCACATTTCTTAATGACTGCTGCGAACTTGAAATTGTTTCTCTGAAGAACGGATCCAGCAAGAGACTCGAAAGATCAGGATTTCGAACAAAAGCTTCTTTTATTTTGCCAAGAAAAACAGAGCGGATGATACATCCGCCGCGCCATATCATGGCAATGCCCCCGTAGTTCAGAGTCCAGTCAAATTCTTTGGCTGCGGCGCGCATCAATTGATAACCTTGCGTGTAGGAAATAATCTTTGCCGCGTACAAGGCTCTTTCAAGTTCACGAATGAATATTTTCCTGTCGCCGGAAAAACCTGGTTTCGGCCCATCGAGCTGCCTGGATGCTAGGACTCGCTCATCTTTCATGGAGGAGAGCACGCGGGCAAAGACCGATTCAGTGATGAGCGGCAGGGGAACAGCCAGATCAAGTGAGGTGATGACCGCCCACTTGCCGGTTCCCTTTTGACCTGCTTTGTCCAAAATTTTATCGAGCAACGGGAGACCGTCTTCATCTGTGACGGCAAGAATGTCTCTTGTGATTTCAATCAAATAACTCTTCAGTTCGCCTTCGCTCCATTCTTCAAATACGGCGTGCATTTCAGCAGCAGTCATTCCTAATATATTTCTCATCACATCGTAGACTTCGCAAATCAGTTGCATGTCGCCGTATTCGATTCCGTTATGAACCATTTTTACGAAATGACCTGCACCTTCTTCGCCAATCCAATCACAGCATGGCGCGCCATCATCCACTTTGGCAGCAATGGCCTGGAGGATTGGCTTGACATGTTCCCATGCTGCCCTGGAGCCGCCCGGCATTATTGACGGCCCAAGCAACGCGCCTTCTTCACCACCGGAAACGCCGGTACCTACATACAACAAATCCTTGCTCTCTAGCGCTCTGGTTCTGCGTATCGTATCCATGAAATTTGAATTTCCACCATCGATAATGATGTCTCCTTTGGCAAGAAAAGGAATCAATGTTTCAATAAGTTCGTCAACTGCTTTTCCTGCCGGGATCATGATCATGATTTTTCTTGGCAGCGCCAGGGAGTCAACCAGTTCCTGAACGTCGTGGCATCCGTGAATATGCTTCCCTTTAGCTCTACCGTTAATGAATTTCTCAATCTTTTCCTTTGAGATATCAAAGACCGAGATTGAAAATCCTTTGTCTTCCATATTGAGGACGAGGTTTTCCCCCATGACGCCAATGCCAATTAGTCCTATCTGAGACTTCATAATTTTTTCCCTAAATATTTAATTCTTCGGTCTTGGGTCAGTCGCTGCTTTGGCGTTAACCGGAGCAAGGCCATGTTGGGTCGGGCGGAATTGTAGAACCGCACGTCAAATCCGCTTCGCACGCCCTTTGCAGCAGCGGTTCGCTGATCATTACAATCGACATCAACTTCCCAAAGCTAAACGAGGACAAAGAACGGCAGGCGCATCGCGCTTGGGGTGGTTCGTTTTGACCTCTCTTTTCCAGCTGGCCTGCGTGTTTGGGGCGCGCAGGCGTTGCCCATTGGTATTTCGATGGTGCAGTTGGGCTATTGATTTTTAAGGATATTTATGAAATGTGGCATCGTGGGCTTGCCCAACGTCGGTAAATCGACCCTGTTCAACGCCCTGACCAAGGCGGGCATCGCGGCTGAAAATTATCCCTTTTGCACGATCGAGCCCAATGTGGGCATTGTTGAAGTGCCCGACCCACGCCTTGATGCACTCTCGGCCATCGTCAAGCCGCAGCGGGTGCAACGGGCGATTGTCGAGTTTGTCGATATTGCCGGCCTGGTGGCCGGTGCCAGCACGGGCGAGGGCCTGGGCAACAAGTTTCTGGCGCACATCCGCGAGACCGACGCCATCATCAACGTGGTGCGTTGCTTTGAAGACGAGAACGTGATCCACGTCGCCGGCAAGATCGACCCGATCTCCGACATGGAGGTGATCCAGACCGAGTTGTGTCTGGCGGATTTGCAGGCCGTTGAAAAGGCCCTGCACCGCGTCACCAAGGCGGCGCGCTCGGGCGACAAGGAGTCGATCAAGCTGGTGGCGATTCTGGAGAAATGCCAGGCCGCCTTGAACGAAGCCAAGCCGGTGCGCACGGTGGAATTCAGCAAGGAAGAGTTGCCGCTGTTGACGCAGTTCTTCCTGATCACCGCCAAGCCCGCCATGTTTGTGGCCAACGTGGCCGAAGACGGGTTCGAGAACAACCCGTTCCTGGACCGCTTGAGCGCCTATGCCAAGGAACAAAACGCGCCGGTGGTGGCGATTTGCGCCAAACTCGAAGCCGAGATGGCCGACATGGAGGAAGAGGACAAAAAGATGTTCCTCGCCGAGATCGGCCAGACGGAGCCGGGCTTGAACCGCCTGATCGTGGCTGCCTACAAATTGCTGGGCCTGCAGACCTACTTTACCGCCGGTGTCAAAGAGGTGCGCGCCTGGACCATCCATGTGGGCGACACCGGGCCGCAAGCGGCGGGCGTGATCCATACCGACTTTGAGAAGGGCTACATCCGCGCCCAGACCATTGCCTATGAAGACTTCATTGCGTTCAAGGGCGAGCAGGGCGCCAAGGACGCGGGCAAGATGCGCAGCGAAGGCAAGGAATACGTCGTCAAGGATGGCGACTTGATGAATTTCCTGTTCAGTTCCTGATTGGGCCTGAATTTATAAGAAATCGGGCTCTATCCCCCGTATAATATGCCTTATACGCTATATAAATAGTAGCGTATTGAGTGCGTTGTGACGGCGCTAGCCGCCAAACAGCCCCATGAACGCTGCCGTCATCAGGGTGTAGCGGGCCAGCTTGCCAATTGCCATGTAGGCCACACAAGGCCAAAACGGCAGCTTGAGCCAGCCGGCCACGGCGCACAGCGGGTCGCCCACCACGGGCAGCCACGCCAACAGGCAGGCTTTGGGGCCAAGTCGTTCCAGCCACGCCAGCGCGCGCAGGTGGTGATTGGAGTGGCTGTATTTGTCAACCACCTGGTGCGAAGCCAGCCCCATGCCCCAGGTCACCATACCGCCCAGGGTGTTGCCAACAGTGGCCACAGCCATCGTGGGCCAAAACAGATGGGGGGAGAGTTGGACCAGCCCAAACACCACCGGCTCCGAACCCAGTGGCAACAGGGTGGCAGAAATGAAGGCGACCACGAAAACGGTGCTCAGACCAAATTGCGGCAGTGCGAGTAAGACGAGGAGGGGCTCAAACCAGGTGTGCATGGGTGCGTGAGTATAAGTTTGCGGCGGATCGGCACTGTGGCCGGGCCGGCGTTTCAATTGCTGAAATATTGGGCAGTTAGAATCAACGCGCGGCGCTGCGCCACCGCAGATTCCAACCCCTCACATCACCCCATTGACTGCAATTTGTTCTCATGAACATCGGCCCCTATTCGTTGCCCAACCGCTTCTTTGTCGCGCCCATGGCCGGTGTGACGGATCGGCCTTTTCGCCAGTTGTGCCGACGGCTGGGGGCGGGCTATGCGGTCAGCGAGATGCTCACCAGTCGACCCGATTTGTGGCACACGCCGCAAAGCGCGCGCCGCGCCAACCATGACGGTGAAGCTGGTCCGATTGCGGTACAAATCGCCGGCACAGAAGCCGCCATGATGGCGCAGGCTGCCGCCTACAACATCGACTGCGGCGCCCAGATCATTGACATCAACATGGGTTGTCCGGTCAAAAAGGTCTGCAACAAGTGGGCCGGTTCGGCGCTGATGCAAAACGAGACGCTGGCGCTGTCCATCATCGACGCCGTGGTGGCGGTCTGCGCGCCGCGCGGGGTGCCGGTCACGCTCAAGATGCGCACCGGCTGGTGTCAGTCGCACAAGAATGCGGTCGTGCTGGCGCGCGCGGCCGAGCGCGCCGGCGTGCAGATGATCACGGTGCACGGGCGCACCCGCGAGCAGGGCTACAGTGGCGCCGCCGAGTACGACACCATTGCGGCGGTCAAGGCGGCGCTCAACGTGCCGGTGGTGGCCAATGGTGACATCGACTCGCCCGAGCAGGCGCGCCATGTGCTCGCAGTGACCGGGGCCGACGCCGTGATGATTGGCCGTGCGGCGCAAGGGCGGCCGTGGATCTTTCGGGAGATAGCGCACTTTATAGCTACCGGCAGCCACCTGGCGCCTCCCTTGGTGGCCGAGGTCAAACAGTTGCTGCTGGATCATTTGCACGATCACTACGCGCTCTACGGCGACTTCTCTGGCGTGCGCACCGCGCGCAAGCACATTGGCTGGTACGTCAAAGACCTGCCCGGTGGCGAGGCGTTTCGGGCGCGCATGAATTTGCTGGAAGACTGTGGCCTGCAGGCGGGGGCGGTCGCCGATTTTTTTGACGTTTTGAATGCGCGCATGGACCGGATGCCGACGGGCGTGCCGCTTGGGTTAGCGAAAAAAAACGAAAAACACATGGAGACGACACGATGAGCCAAATGCCTATTGAAGAATGCGTGCGCAGCAACCTGGAGGGCTATCTGCGCGATCTGGGTGGCACTGAACCTGACGGCATGTACAACATGCTGGTCAATGTGGTGGAAAAGCCGTTGCTTGAAGTGGTGATGCGCCACGCGGATCACAACCAGTCCAAAGCGGCCCAATGGCTGGGCCTGAACCGCAACACGCTACGTAAAAAACTGCTCGATCACAAGCTGATCAAGTAAGCCGCCTGGGGTCGCTGCTGGCCCTGACCTGATTTTTAAACTACTGTTAATCACTTATGAACGCACTGATCTCTGTCTCCGACAAAAGCGGCATCCTTGAATTTTCCCGCGCGCTGCACGCGTTGGGCATCAAGCTCCTGTCCACCGGCGGCACCGCCAAATTGCTGGCCGACGCTGGCTTGCCGGTAACTGAAGTGGCTGACGTCACCGGGTTCCCGGAGATGCTCGATGGGCGTGTCAAAACCCTGCACCCCAAGGTGCATGGCGGCCTGCTGGCGCGGCGCGACCTGCCCGAGCACATGGCGGCTTTGAGAACGCATGGCATTGACACCATCGACCTGCTGGTGGTCAATCTGTACCCCTTCGAGGCGACCGTGGCAAGAGAAGGCTGCACGCTCGACGATGCGATCGAGAACATCGACATCGGCGGCCCGGCCATGGTGCGCAGCGCCGCCAAGAACTGGAAAGATGTGGGTGTTTTGACTGATGCCTCGCAGTACCCGCAGGTGCTGGCGGAACTGAAGCTTGACGGCAAGCTGACGCAAGCCACCAAGTTTGCCCTGAGCGTGGCGGCGTTCAACCGCGTGGCGCAATACGACGCGGCGATCAGCGACTACTTGTCGTCCCTGAATTTTGAAGAGGGCAACAACACGCCGACGCGCAAGCTGTTCCCGGATCAAAGCAACAACTGCTTCGTCAAGCTGCAAGACCTGCGCTACGGTGAAAACCCGCACCAGAGCGCTGCCTTTTACCGCGACCTGCACCCGGCGCCCGGTTCGCTGGTGACGGCGGTGCAATTGCAGGGTAAGGAACTGAGCTACAACAACATCGCCGATGCCGATGCCGCCTGGGAATGCGTCAAGAGTTTTGATGCGACCAAAGACGGCGCGGCCTGCGTGATCCTGAAGCACGCCAACCCCTGCGGCGTGGCGGTCGGTGCCGATGCACTGGCGGCCTACAGCAAGGCGTTCCAGACCGATCCAACCTCGGCGTTTGGCGGCATCATTGCCCTGAACTGCACGCTGGACGAGAGCGCCGCGCTGCAAATGTCGAAGCAGTTCATTGAAGTGCTGATGGCCCCGGATTTCACCCCTGAAGCGCTGGCGGTGTTCAAGCCCAAGGTCAATGTGCGCATTTTGAAGATTGCCTTGCCGCCAGGTGGTACCACCGATTGGGACAATGGCCGCAACGCCGTCGAGTCCAAGCGCGTGGGCTCCGGCTTGCTGCTGCAAAGCGCCGATAACCACGAATTGACCCTGGCGGACCTCAAAGTCGTCACCAAGGTGCAACCAACCCCCGAGCAGCTGCAAGACCTGCTGTTTGCCTGGACCGTGGCCAAATTTGTCAAAAGCAACGCCATCGTGTTCTGCAAAGGCGGCATGACCATGGGCGTGGGCGCCGGTCAGATGAGCCGGCTGGATTCGGCCCGCATTGCCTCAATCAAAGCCGAGCACGCGGGCTTGTCGCTGAGCGGCACAGCGGTGGCGAGTGACG
>DATCIC010000238.1:0-12425 GCA_036508025.1 Rhodoferax sp.
TGAAACCCACATTGGCGGGCTCACGGCGCATTTGTTCCAGAAGTTTTTCAATGCTTGTCATACAGGTTAAATGGTGCCATTAATGACACCATAAGTCAATGACCGTGCGCGGATGTGGGCGCTGCAGCAGAGTTCGGAGTAGTCTTATACGGTTTTTAGGGCTGTAGCCCCCGTCGAGCATGCGTATTATGCTATTTAAATAGAAGCAACAATAGCTTGTGTTCTGGGCGTGATCCGGGCTGGCGTGCAGGTCCGGGAGCTTGACGCGCTGCGCCCGGTGCTGGCCACTACACTTGAGCGGAATTCCAACAATCAGCATATCCAGCCATGGAACCATTTGTACTTTTCGCCCTGCTTGCCGCTGGCGCCTACCTGATCAAGTCGCGTGAGCAGGGCCGACGCATTGCCTTGCTGGGAACGTACCTGGGCAAGTACCAGATTGAAAAACTGATGGAAAGCCTCACAGACGGCTACCTGCGCGCGCTGTCTGAGCTTGACCCCGAACGCCAGGCGCAGGTCTGGCACATGCTGGACGCGGCTGAGGTGACGCTGTGTGAACAGTTCAATCGTTTTGTGGCTGAGTTTTCGCTCGTCGATGGGGCGCAAACGCGGGTCAGCCGGTTTGCGTTGGCGATTCCCTGGGCCGACAGGCTGCTGCCAGACAGCACGTTTGATCTGCGCCAGGCCCTGCGCATTCATGCCAATGGCATTGAACAGGTGGCCCAAAACAGCCGTCATCTGACGCAGAAGAACAAAGCCTTCACCCTGTCGGCCGAGCTGTTTTTGATGCAGCACACCTGCCACTGGTTCTGCCGCTCCAAAACGGTGGCCTCGGCCCGGATGCTGATGCGCCACAAAACACCGTATGCGCAGCTACTTGAGTCGGTGTCGCCCGAGACATGTCAGGCTTATGGCGCTTTGGTTCGACGCTGATTTCCCTTCCCCTGCAACCCAAAAGGCCCCCCATGCAATACCGCAATCTCGGCAAAAGCAATCTGCAAGTTTCCGCCCTGTGCCTGGGCACCATGATGTTCGGTGACCAGACCGATCAAACCGAGGCCGCGTCCATCATGGCCGATGCCCACGCCCATGGCGTGAATTACATCGACACGGCCGACGTGTACAGCAAGGGTGGCTCGGAGACCCTGGTGGGTGAGCTGCTCAAGGGTCAGCGCCATGACTGGGTA
This sequence comes from Rhodoferax sp., assembly GCA_036508025.1. Lineage (GTDB taxonomy): Bacteria > Pseudomonadota > Gammaproteobacteria > Burkholderiales > Burkholderiaceae_C > Rhodoferax. The sequence continues at coordinate 1,188 of DATCIC010000238.1, forward strand.
CTGGCCACCAAACTCGGCAACACCATGTCAGACCGGGTGAACGAGGGCCATTACTCGCGCGCATGGATGCTGCGCGAAGTGGCGGCTTCCCTGGCGCGCCTGCAAACGGATTTCGTGGACATTCTGTACCTGCACCGCGACTACAACGGCATGAACCTGGAAGAGCCCTTGCGCGCGCTGGACGCGATGCTGCGCGCGGGTCAGATTCGTTACTGGGGGGTCTCCAACTTCCGGGGTTGGCGCATTGCCGAGTTGATGCGTCTGGCCGGGCAGCTTGGCATGCCCGGCCCGGTGGTGTGCCAACCCTATTACAACCTGCTCAACCGCATGCCAGAAGTCGAGGTGCTGCCGGCCTGTGCGCATTACGGCATTGGCGTGACGCCTTACAGCCCAGTGGCGCGCGGCGTGCTCACCGGCAAGTACCCGCCGGGGCAGACGCCAGACCCAAGCAGCCGCGCCGGCCGTGCCGACAAGCGCATGGTGGAGACCGAGTTTCGTGAAGAGTCGCTGGTGATTGCGCAGCAACTTAAAGTGCATGCCGAGGCCAAAGGCATCAGCCTGGCCCAGTTTGCTACGGCCTGGGTGCTGGCCAACCCGGTGGTCAGCTCGGTCATTGCCGGGCCGCGCACGCTCAAACAGTGGCAAGACTACCTGCCCGCGCTGGACTACGTGTTTGCTGAGGAAGATGAGGCACTGGTGGATAGCCTGGTTAGACCGGGCCACCCGTCCACGCCTGGCTACACCGACCCGGCCTATCCGCTTAATGGCCGCTTATAACTTGGCCAGTGCCCGCTGGAGGCGCTCGTCGGCCTCCTTCGCCATGGTGGTGAGCTTCGCGTCGTCCAGGATGCGCATCAAACCCGAGGGTGCGGCGAGCTCCACCGAAATCACGCCCGGCGCGACTTCACGGATGACGGCGTTGCATGGCAGCAGACTCGCCACGTCGCTGTTGGCGGTGTAGGCCTCATAGGCCAGGTTTGGATTGCAGGCGCCAAGAATGATGGTTGGGATGATGTTCTTGCCGGTTTTTTCCTTGATTTTGCTGTGCATGTCGATGCGCGTCAGGATGCCGAAGCCTTCCTCACCCAGCGCCTTGGTTACACGCTCCACCGCATGATCGACGGTGTCTTGTATTTCACGTTTGAAATTGATGCTGCTCATGGAGATCCTCATCTGGTGTGTTGACAGGATGTACAGCTTAGCACCGCGCCAGCCGCCCGTTGCCAGAGCGCTTTCACGGCGGGGTCAGCGAATAGGGTTTTAGTCAAAATATTTGATGAAAATCGACGCTAGCCCCCGTCAACATTGCCTGGGGCGCTATCGAAAATGGATACTGCCCGCGCCACGGCGTTGCTGCTGGCGCGTTGATCGGGGACAGTCAACAGCGCGAACTGGACCCCTGCAAGTCGCGCATAATTGCCGCCCATGGACACCAAATGGCTGGAAGATTTTGTCAGTTTGGCTGAGACCCGCAGTTTCAGCCGTTCCGCGCAATTGCGCCACGTCACGCAGCCGGCGTTTTCGCGGCGCATTCAGTCGCTTGAAACATGGGCTGGCACCGATCTGGTGGATCGAAGCAACTACCCGACCCGCCTCACGCCGGCGGGTGAAACCCTGTATGCCCAGTCATTGGAGGTATTGCAGGCCTTGCAAAGCACGCGCGCCATGCTGCGCGGGCATGCCTCAGCCGGGCAGGACGTGATTGAATTTGCGGTGCCGCACACGCTGGCGTTCACGTTTTTTCCGGCCTGGGTGTCGGCCTTGCGGCAACAATTTGGCCCCATCAAAAGCCGTCTGATTGCGCTCAATGTGCACGACGCCGTCATGCGCCTGGTGGAGGGGAGTTGCGACCTGTTGATTGCCTATCATCATCCGTCCCAGCCCTTTCAGCTCGACGCTGAACGCTACGAGATGGTCAGTTTGGGCGAAGAGGTGGTGGCGCCTTATTCCAAACCGGATGCAGACGGTGCGCCGATGTTTCAGTTGCCGGGGCGCGCGGGTCAGCCCTTGCCGTACCTGGGCTACGCGCCTGGCGCCTATCTGGGGCAGATGGTGGACCTGATCCTCAAGCAGTCAAGTACTGCTATTCATTTTGACCGCGTTTATGAGACCGACATGGCAGAAGGCCTGAAGGCGATGGCACTGGAAGGCCATGGCATCGCCTTTTTGCCATTTAGTGCCGTCAAGAAAGACCTGTACGCCAGAAGACTGGTCAGTGCGGCCCCACCTGACCTGAAAGGTCTGGAGATCACCATGGAGGTGCGGCTCTACCGGGAGCGGCCCTGGTTCAAGGAGAGCGGCAAGCTCGGCGGGCACAGGTCGGCCCCATCAGTTGAGCGCGCGGCCAAGAACGCGGCGCAAGCCTTGTGGGACTATCTGATGGCGCAGGGCCGCAAGGGCGCGACCGAGCCTGCGCCGCCAGAGACTGGTGTGGCCAGCTGATTGGGGACAATGGCCACCATGACACACGCGCAAACTCTCACCATCACCCTGACACAACCCGACGACTGGCACCTGCATGTGCGCGATGGCGAGGCGCTGCGCACGGTGGTGCCGCACACTGCCGCCCAGTTTGGCCGCGCCATCATCATGCCCAACCTGCGCCCACCCGTGACCACCACGGCGCAAGCGCTGGCCTACCAGGAGCGCATCCAGGCAGCGGTGCCGCCCGGCGTGCAGTTTCAGCCGCTGATGACGCTCTACCTCACCGACAACTTGCCCCCCGATGAGATCAAACGTGCGCGGGATGCCGGCGTGGTCGCCGTCAAGCTCTACCCAGCGGGCGCCACCACCAACAGCGACGCCGGTGTGACCGACCTGCGCAAGACCTACAAAACGCTGGAAGCCATGCAGCGCGCGGGCCTGCTGTTGCTGCTGCATGGGGAAGTGACCGCGCCCGAGATTGACCTGTTTGACCGCGAGGCGGTGTTCATTGATACGCAGTTGATCCCTTTGCGCCGCGATTTTCCTGAATTGAAAATCGTGTTCGAGCACATCACCACCAAAGAGGCCGCGCAGTACGTGCAGGACGCTGATCGCTTCACCGCCGCCACCCTCACTGCACACCATCTGCTCTACAACCGCAATGCCATCTTTACCGGCGGCATTCGCCCGCATTACTACTGTTTGCCGGTGTTGAAGCGGGAAGTTCACCGCCAGGCCCTGCTCGCCGCGGCCACCAGTGGTTCGGACAAGTTCTTTCTGGGCACCGACAGTGCGCCGCATCCGGCCCACCTGAAAGAGAACGCCTCGGGCTGCGCTGGTTGCTACACGGCGCACGCCGCCATGGAGATGTATGCTGAAGCGTTTGATTCGGTGGGTGCGCTGGACAAGCTGGAGGCTTTTGCCAGCTTCCATGGTGCCGATTTTTATGGCTTGCCGCGCAACACGGGCCGCATTAGCTTGCGGCGCGAGACCTGGACACCGCCGGCGCGCTTTGCCTTTGGTGAAGCCGAACTCAAGCCTCTGCGATCCGGCGAAACGCTGCCGTGGCGAATGATTTAAATGGGGGTGGGACAGAACTTCAGCGCTGTCCCCGGCTGCTTATGTCAAATCGAAAAGTCACACCGGCCACGGTGATGCGAATCGCAGGCCAATGCCCGTAAACTTCATGGGCAATTGCGGCCCAAAGTCTTGAAATCGGACGCCGCGCCTCTAACATCGGTGCCAATGGTTCGCTGATTTTGAACCGTATTTGAAAGAAATCATGAAACGCATTCTCTTGTTTGTTTTGACCAATGTCGCCGTGGTGGCGGTATTGGGCATCGTTGCCAGCTTGCTCGGGGTCAACCGTTACCTGACGGCAAGCGGGCTTGACCTGGGCTCCTTGCTCGGCTTTGCCTTGGTCATTGGTTTTGGCGGCGCCATCATTTCGCTGTTGATCAGCAAGCCGATGGCCAAATGGACCACGGGCGTGCGCATCATCAGCCAGCCGCAAAACGTCGATGAAGCCTGGATTGTGGAGACCGTGCGAAAATTGGCCGACACAGCGGGCATTGGTATGCCGGAAGTGGGTATTTTTGACGGTGCGCCCAATGCCTTTGCCACCGGTGCGTTCAAGAACTCGGCGCTGGTGGCTGTGTCTACTGGCTTGCTTGCCGGCATGACGCGCGAAGAGATCGAGGCCGTGATCGGCCACGAAATCGCCCACGTTTCCAATGGTGACATGGTCACCATGGCCCTGATTCAAGGCGTGATGAACACCTTTGTGGTGTTCCTGAGCCGCGTCATCGCCTTTGCCATTGACGGTTTCTTGCGTAAAGGCGACGAGCGCTCCAGCGGTCCCGGCATTGGCTACATGATCAGCACCGTCGTGCTTGACATCGTGCTCGGTTTTGCCGCCGCCATCGTGGTGGCCTGGTTCTCCCGTCACCGTGAATTCCGGGCCGATGCCGGCGCTGCAAAGCTCATGAATCGCAGGCAGCCCATGATCAATGCCTTGGCGCGACTGGGCGGTATGACGCCGGCTGAGCTGCCCAAGAGCATGGCGGCCATGGGCATTGCGGGTGGCATTGGCAAGCTGTTCTCGACCCACCCGCCGATTGAAGAGCGCATCGCGGCTCTGCAAAACGCGCCGCTGTGAGCTGTTTGGCCAATTAAACTCGGCGCATGGAACTCTCTACCTGGTTGACCTTTTTCGCCGCCTCGTGGGCTATCAGCATCTCGCCTGGGCCGGGCGCCGTTGCCTCGATGAGCGCCGGCTTGAACCATGGTTTCAAGCGCGGCTACGTCACCATTTTTGGCCTGGTGCTGGGCATCTGGACCCAACTGCTGATTGTCGGTGTGGGCTTGGGCGCGCTGGTGGCGGCGTCCAGCACTGCGTTTACCGTCGTCAAATGGCTGGGCGTGGCGTATCTGGTGTGGCTGGGCATTGCGCAGTGGCGCGCCCCGGCGCGGCCGATGGTGGCAGTGTCAGATTCAGGCGTGGTTGTCAGCCAGCGCTCCATGATCTTGCGCGCCTGGATGATCAATGTGGTCAACCCCAAGGGCACGGTGTTTCTGTTGGCGGTGGTGCCGCAGTTCATGAATCTGTCGCAGCCGCTGCTGCCGCAGTACCTGACCATTGGCGCCACGCTGGCGTTCACCGACATGGTGGTGATGGCCGGTTACACCGCGTTGGCGGCCAAGGTGCTGGGCGCCTTGAAAGACCCGTCGCACATTCGCGCCATGAACCGCACCTTTGGCAGCCTGTTTGTGCTGGCGGGGTCGCTGCTGGCGCTGTTCAAGCGGGCAGTTTGAGGTCGCTATCGCACCAGTAGCCCTTTGTATTTGGCGCTGCCAGGATGCAATGTTTGCTATTAATTTTATAGCTACTCGTGCTTGATTGACGGGGGCTAGCGCCTGTTTTTATATAAATTCAGTGCGTCAGGCTCAGTGCCAGCGCTTCGGCCACTTTGATGCCATCCACCCCGGCTGACAGAATGCCCCCGGCATAGCCTGCGCCTTCGCCGGCGGGGTACAGCCCCCGCGTGTTGACGCTCTGAAAATCATCCCCACGCGGGATGCGCAAGGGCGATGAAGTGCGGGTTTCCACGCCCGTCAGCACCGCGTCGGGCATGTCAAAGCCTTTGATCTTTTGACCAAAAGCAGGCAGCGCCTCGCGCAGGGCGGCAATTGCATAGTCGGGCAGGGCCTGGTGCAAGTCGCCCAGTTTCACGCCCGGTTGGTAAGACGGCAACACCGAGCCGAAGGTGGTGGAAGCCTGGCCCTGAACAAAGTCACCGACCAGTTGCCCGGGGGCCTCGTAATTGCTGCCGCCCAGCACGTAAGCGCCTGACTCCAGTTGGCGCTGCAGGTTGATGCCCGCCAGCGGGTGCGTGGCGCTGGAGCTTTGCGCTTTCAGGCGTTGAGACTCTTCAAAGTAACGCGGTCCGGCTGCGCTGCCAAACGCTTGCACAAACGCTGCTTCATCCTGGCAGAAGTCCGTGGGCTCAATGCCCACAACCAGGCCAGCGTTGGCGTTGCGCTCGTTGCGCGAATACTGGCTCATGCCGTTGGTGACCACCCGGCCCGGCTCGGAGGTGGCTGCCACCACCGTGCCGCCAGGGCACATGCAAAAGCTATACACGGCGCGGCCGTTTTGCGCGTGGTGCACCAGTTTGTAGTCGGCCGCCCCCAGGCTGGGATGGCCGGCGTGGCGGCCCCAGCGCGCCCGGTCGATCACGCTTTGCGGGTGCTCAATGCGAAAGCCGACCGAGAACGGCTTGGCATCCATGGCTACGCCGCGCTCATGCAGCATGGCAAAGGTGTCGCGCGAGCTGTGGCCCAGCGCCAGGACCACCTGGTCCGCCCGCAGGGCGTAACTTTGCCCGGTCGATTGATCCAGCACGGTCAGGCCGCGCACCTGCCGACCTCGTGGGCCGTCTTCTACCAGCACGTCAGTCACGCGCTGCTCAAAGCGGATTTCGCCGCCCAGCGCAATAATTTGGGCGCGCAGGTTTTCCACCACCTTGACCAGCTTGAAGGTGCCGATGTGCGGGTGCGCGTCCACCAAAATTTCGGACGGCGCGCCGGCTTTGACAAACTCTTCCATCACTTTGCGGCCCAAATAGCGCGGATCCTTGATCTGGCTATAGAGCTTGCCATCTGAAAACGTGCCCGCACCGCCCTCGCCAAACTGCACATTGGATTCTGGGTTGAGCACATGCTTGCGCCACAGGCCCCAGGTGTCCTGGGTGCGCTCACGCACTTTTTTACCGCGCTCCAGCACGATCGGCTTGAAGCCCATGTGCGCCAGCATGAGCGCGGCAAAAATGCCGCACGGGCCAAAGCCCACTACCACCGGGCGCACTGCCAAATTCGCGGGGGCTTGTGCCACCAGCTGATAAGTCATGTCGGGCGTGGGCTGGATGTGCGGGTTAGCCGCATGCTGCTGCAGCACCGGGCCTTCTTGCGCCGGGTCAGTCAGCGCCACATCCACGATATAAACCACCCGCACCTGCGCTTGGCGAGCGTCAAAACTGCGTTTGAAAATCTGCCACTGGGCTAGCTCAGTGGCCGCAATGCCCAGGATTTGCAGGATGAGTGCCTGCAGGTCGTCAGGCGTGTGGTCAAGCGCGAGCTTGAGCTCAGAGAGTCGGATCATGGTGAGAGGGCCAATTGGCTTGTGTCTATCAAGCAGAAGCCGCCCATTTTACCGGCTGCACTTGGGCAGCCCGTGATCGCGAAGAGGATCAGGCCGGCAAAAAGCCCTCGACCGACAAGTAGCGTTCGCCGGTGTCGTAGTTGAAGCCCAGCACGGTGGCCCCGGCGGGCAAGTCGGGTAGTTTTTGCGCAATGGCGGCCAGCGTGGCGCCGGATGAAATTCCGACCAACATCCCTTCTTCACGCGCACTGCGACGGGCGTATTCGCGCGCCGGTTCGGCATCGACCTGGATCACGCCGTCGAGCAAGTCGGTGTGCAGGTTTTTCGGGATGAAACCCGCGCCAATGCCTTGGATCGCGTGGGGTCCCGGCGCACCGCCCGAGATCACCGGGGAGGCTACCGGCTCCACCGCGTACACCTTCAAATTAGGCCATTTGGCTTTCAGTACCTGGGCTACGCCGGTCAGGTGGCCGCCGGTGCCGACACCGGTGATCAACACGTCGATGCCATCGGGGAAGTCGGCCAGAATTTCTTGCGCGGTGGTGCGCATATGCGCGTCGATGTTGACCGGGTTTTCAAATTGCTGCGGCATCCAGCTGCCGGGCGTTTGCGCGATCAATTCTTCGGCGCGGGCAATCGCCCCTTTCATGCCTTTTTCTTTCGGCGTGAGGTCAAACGAAGCCCCATAGGCCAGCATCAGGCGGCGGCGCTCAATGCTCATGCTGTCAGGCATCACCAGAATCAACCGGTAGCCTTTGACGGCGGCAACCAGCGCCAGGCCCACACCGGTGTTGCCCGAGGTCGGTTCGATGATGGTGGCACCGGGTTTGAGTTCTCCGCTCTTTTCAGCGGCTTCCACCATCGCCAGCGCAATACGGTCCTTGATCGAACCACCGGGGTTGCTGCGCTCGGACTTGATCCACACGTTGTGGCTGTTGCCAAACAGGCGGTTGATGCGCACGTGCGGCGTGTTGCCAATGGTTTGCAGGATGTTGTCGGCTTTCATGGGGCGGTTCCTCAAAAAATGGTTGAGCAGTTATTTTGAACCACTTGATCAATTGTTTTGGGTATAAGTTTAGAAGCCCTGGCTGTAAGCCGCGCGCAACCGCGATAATACGAGCGTGAAGCCCGCCAGACTGCCGCTGGTGCAAGCCGCAAGGACGACGCGAGAAGCGTCGGGTGGAAACACCGCACTGGAGGAACGTCCGGACTGCATAGGGCAGCGTAGCAGCTAACGGCTGTCCACTGAAATGCGTGTACGCAAGTGCACGCTATAAGGTGAGGATCAGAGCAACAGAGACGAGCCGATTTCAGTATCGGGTGAAACGGGCAATCTCTACGCGCAGCAATACCAAGTAGGCACACGTTGACGGGGCCCCCGGAGTGTGCGGGTAGGTAGCACCGAGCCGTTGGGCGACCAACGGCCCAGATTAATGGCAGTCACATTGAGGGCAACCTCAATGCACAGAATCCGGCTTATCGGTGGGCTTCACACTTTTTACAGTGCCGTACTAATGCGTTGTACGGCATTAACCTCGGGCCAGCAAAGCTTGGCCCAGTGCAAAGACGGAGTTGGGCACACTGCGCTGCACAGACTCCTGTTTGGGCTTCTTGAACACGCCCCGGTTGGGCGCCGGCTTTTCTTCAACCCGCACGCCTTTGGCCAGCTGCCCGAGCGCCAGGCTGCGCAAGGTGACCGACTGCATGTAGTCCATCATTTTGGTGTTCAAGCTATCCCACAGGTCCTGCGCCATGTCCTTGCCCGCGCTGCTTGAGGCGGTCTTCGCGTGGTGGGCGGCGCCTTTCGTGCCGGGACTGGCGCTGTCTTCAACGGCAGCAATGATGTCAGCCACCGTGATGCGGTCAGCCTGCTGCCCCAGCGCATAGCCACCGCCGGGTCCACGCGTGCTGGCCACCAAGCCGTGCTGGCGCAGCTTGCTGAACATTTGCTCCAGGTACGAGAGTGAAATCTGCTGCCGCACCGCAATGTCGGACAGGGGGACCGGACCCAATTTTTCGCGTAGCGCCACGTCAATCATCGCTGTGACGGCAAATCGGCCTTTGGTACTGAGTCGCATAGTTGTTCTCCTATTCCAATCACATCGTGTGACACAAACAACACTATAAAGTTCAAATCACTTCGTGTAAATTCGTATTTGTAACAATTTAACTTCGAAAAAAACGAATAATGTTCGTAGGATGGCGAACACGCGATCCGTGTCGGCCAGAGCAAGACCATGGCTAAAGCTGGAGGCGAATGAATGAATTTCAAGCACTTGTATTATTTTTGGGTCACGGCCAAGGCCGGCGGCATCATGCGCGCGGGTGAGCAACTGCACACCACGCCGCAAACCCTGTCCGGACAGATCAAGCTGCTCGAAGAGTGGCTCGGGCGCAAACTTTTTCGCAAAAGCGGGCGCCAGCTGGAGCTGACCGAGGACGGTCGGCTGGCGCTGGACTATGCCGAGCAGATATTCACGCTGGGCGCAGAACTGGAGGCCGCCGTGCGCCAGGCCCGCGGCGGGCGGCGGGTGCTGGACTTTCGCGTTGGAGTGGCTGATTCGGTCGCCAAGTCGGTGGTTTACCGTCTGCTGGAGCCAGCCCTGTTGGTGAAGGAGCCGGTCAAGCTCATTTGCAGCGAAGGCAAGTTTCCTGATCTGCTGGCGCAATTGGCTTTGCATCGCCTGGATCTGGTGATCGCCGACGAGCCGCTGCCCCGGCGTATCAGCGTCAAGGCATTTAGCCACCCACTGGGCAGCAGCAGCATGAGTTTTTTCTGCGCGCCGATGCTGAAGTCCCGGCTGCGAGGTCCGTTTCCTCAGTGTTTGAACGACATGCCGATGTTGATTCAGGGCAGCTCGGCTTCGGTCCGCCAGCAACTGGAGGGCTGGTTGACCCGGCACCAGATTCATCCGCAGGTGATTGGCGAGTTTGACGACGCCGCGCTGCTGAAAGCGTTTGGACGCGAGGGGCGCGGCGTTTTCATGGCGCCCACGGTGCTGGAAGCCGAGACGGTGGCACAGTTTGGTGTCGATGTCATCGGCCGCAGCGATGAACTGGTGGAGGAATTTTTTGCCGTGTCGGTGGAGCGGCGCATCACGCACCCGTGCGTGCTGGCCATCACCGACGCGGCGCGCGATCGACTGTTCAGCGCCGTCTAGAACCGCTCATGCGCCTGCAGGTAGCGCCATTGCCCAGGGGGCAACTGCGTCATCGATACCCGCCCGATGCGCAGGCGCTTCATGCTCACAATCTGCAGCCCCAAACGCTCGCACAGGTAGGCGATCAGGCCCGGGTGGGAGCCTTTGAGGGCAAAACGCAGCTTCGACGAGGTCTCGCCGGTGCTGTTCAGACTGACTTTGACCGCTGGCAGCGGCTGGCCGTCCACCGCCAGCCCCTGGTTGATGCGCTGCAGGCTCTGCGCTTGCACCTCGCCCGCCACCTCCACAATCACTTCCTGCTCCATCAACTGAGCGTCTTCGGTGAGTTTGCGCAGCACGCGCCAGTCCTGCGTGAACACCACCAGGCCGCTGGCGGCGCTCTCCAGCGGCACGCAAGCCGTGAGCTTGGCAAAGTGGCGCTTGAGCAGTCGCACGCCCGACGCGTCATCGGCGGCGTGCGTGGCGGCAGTCAGCAATTGCTGCGCTGGTTTGACTTGGCGATTGGCCTGACCCGGCGCGGCCATGGCATCAAAACCGGGCGGCTTGTGCAGCAGCAGCGTCACCGTGGCGAGTTCCAGCAGGCTGGCGTCGGGGTCAATCTCGACCCGCTGGTCGGAGACCCGGACCATGGGCTCTTCCACCACCTGTCCGTTCACGCTGACCCAGCCGCCTTCAATGTACTGTTCGGCCTCGCGGCGCGAGCAGGGCACCATTTCAGCGATGCGCTTGGCCAGGCGCTCGCCCTCTCGTTCACCCCCTCGATGGGCAGGGGGGGCAGGTTTTTTAGCTTGAATCATGGCGGCATGTTAACCGTGCCTGCCGCCTTACCAGCTCAGCGGGTCCAGGCGGTAAAACTGGGCCAGTTCGCGGTACAGCGCCGGGTGTTCTGCGGCCATGCGCTGCGGCTGCTCGAAGAACACCTCCGAGATCACGGCGAAAAATTCCGCCGGGTCGGTGGCGCCATAGTCGCTGAACAAAGACGCCTCGTCGGGT
>DATCIC010000239.1:0-3722 GCA_036508025.1 Rhodoferax sp.
CCCCCAGGCCGCCGCCCTCGACCATGGCCGGGCCGCCCATGCCGATGTTGCTTTTTTCGGTGGCGATGATCACGTCACAGCAGCCCAGCAAGGCCGCGTTGCCGGCAAAGCAGCGACCGGCCACGATGCCGACCACCGGCACCTGGCCATTCAGGCGCGCGAAGCTGGCAAAAGTGCCCACATGCAGCCCGGCCACGATCGGCATATCGACGTCGCCGGGGCGACCGCCGCCGCCTTCGGCGAACAGTACGACCGGCAGCTTTTGCTGCAAGGCAATGCCCAGCATGCGGTCAGTCTTCTGGTGGTTGCGCAGGCCTTGGGTGCCGGCCAGCACGGTGGCGTCGTAGGCCATCACCACCGCGCGGCTGTGCTCGGGGCCAAACAGCGTCTGGTTGATGCTGCCGATGCCGGTCACCATGCCGTCGGCCGGGGTGTTTTTGATCAGGTCTTCTTCGGAGCGACGGCGGCTCTGGGCCGCCACCGCAAGCGCGCCGTACTCGATGAAGGAGTCGGCATCACACAAATCGGCAATGTTTTCGCGCGCGCTGCGCTGCCCTAGCGCGTGGCGCTTGGCCAGCGCCTCGGGGCGGCTGGCATCGAGCGTGTAGGCCTGGCGATCAAGCACCCGTTGCAGGTCGGGGCGCACCGCAGCCGGCTTATCTTGCGGTGCAGAAATATAGGCCAAATCAGGCTCTAGCCACCGTCCTACCTGCGTGAGTAGCTCTATATTCAGGAGTAAATCAGCTTCTGCCACCAACTCGCCATCGGCAAAGAATAGCTCGCTCACGCGCCCGGCCTGGGGGGCACGCAGCTCGTGCTCCATTTTCATGGCCTCCAGAATCAGCAGCAGGTCACCGGCATTGACGCTGTCACCGGGACGCACTTGCCATTGGACGATCTGGGCTTGCAGGGGAGCGCGAATTTCAATCATGGTTTTTCTTGGACACGTGTGGGTTGGGGCCGGGCGATACGGCCAGTGCGGACAAGTCTCCAATATATACCCGCTGGTAGTACGAAGCTACCAGGCGGTATAACTTAGGTGACAATCAGGCGTCGCTCGCATTCCGGCTTGCGGCAAGCACTGATGGATGGAGTCACCTTGATGAGCCCAGCCCTGACCGCGTCGCGCGGTCGCCGCCAGAAGGCCGCCACGCCCGGCACGGACGAAAAACGCGAGCGCATCCTCAAGGTTGCCGAGCGTCTGTTCGCGGCCCAGGGTTACGCCAACACCACGATGGAGCAAATCGTGCGCGAGTTGGGAGTCAGCAAGCCCTTTGTGTATTACTACTTTCACAACAAGCAGGAGATTTTCGAGACCCTCTCCTGGTGCCCGGCGGTCGCATGTTTCACCACGATGGACTTTGCCCCGGATGACCCGCGCCCGGCGCATGTCAAGGTCACCGAAGGGCTGGAGCGCCTGATCCGCGCCACCATCACGCATTACCCGGCGGCTTTTTTTGCCTACCGGGAACCTCAGGTGTACCGCCCGGAGTACCTGGCCGCACAGAAAAAACTGGCAAATCATTTTTATGAGCGCCTGTGCTCGCTGCTGGAGCAGGGGCGCCGCGATGGCAGCTTCGACTTCACCGAAACACGCATCACCGCACAGGCGGCGTGCAGCCTGCCCGGCTTTCTCTACAACTGGTACCGGCCCGACGGCCGCCTGGCCCCTGACGCCATGGTGCGCGAGCTTTCCAAACTGGCCTGGCGCGTCATCGGCCTGCGTGAAACCGGTCCAGACGGAACCATCCATCCATTACCCCCGACCTGACCGCCAAGCGTTGCAACTTCCGGCATTCCCGGCGTTGGGTGGCGTCTATGGGCAGACGTTAGCCTGGCCCACGCCGGGCAATGTCATTTCAGGACGAGGCGGCTTGTGCGTGGCTGGCAGATTTTGGTGTCGGGAGGGCGCCAAACTGGATCTCTCCGGTGAGTTGGCCGCCCTCTTCAATCACCACTTTGCCGTAGCGGATCTTGCCGGTGACTTTGCCGGTGGAATAGATCGTCAGCTTCTGGCGCACCGTCAGGTTGCCATCAAACTGGCCATGAATCTCGGCCATGTCGATTTCGGCCGAGCCCTTGAAGGCGCCGCGCTCCGAAATTTCAATCACGCGTGAATCCATGGTCGCCTCGACCAGGCCTTCAACCACCAGCGTGTCGCAATCGGTGATCTCCACACCTTTGAGTTTGATGTTGGGCCCCACGGTCAGTTTGCTGCCGCTTTGGGGTGTGGCTGGCGCCGCTGGCGCGGCTGCTGCAGTGTTGACGGAATGCGCCGAATTCAGTGCGCTTGATTGTTGGGTGGTGCTTGTGCCCGACGTGCCATAACTGTTGACGTTCGACGCTGAGGTGCTAGGGCGCGCGGGAGAAGTTTCAGGTTCGCGTTTATTGAAAAAGTGAGGGGACATGGCCATGTGATTTCCTTGAAAAAGGGCATGGTAGCGGCGTCACGTTGAAAAGTCGCCACCGATTTTGCAAGATCGGTAACAGAATGAATGGCAGGCTGCGCCGCATCAGGTGGGTGGCCTACGCACCAAAGGCGCTATATATTTAATAGCCACTCAAGCAAGTAGCACGGGGGCTAGAGGCCTAAAAGCCATAAAGTTTGTGAAAGTGGCGTTGGTCGGTAACTAGCGCTGTGTGGCTGCCGTGCGCATCAGTGTGCTTTTGCCAAACAGGCTCTCGATCAAATCCACCGCCAGCTCGGCGGTCTGGTTGCGCACATCGTGCGCCGGGTTGAGTTCCACCACATCGAGCGAGGCCAGACGATCAGTGTCGGCAATCATTTCCATGCACAGTTGCGCCTCGCGGTAGGTCGGGCCGCCCCGCACCGTGGTGCCCACACCCGGGGCAATCGCCGGGTCGAGAAAATCAACATCCAGGCTGACGTGCAAATGGGTATTGGCATCCACCAGGGCCAACGCCAGTTCCATGGCATGGCGCACGCCCATTTCATCGATATAGCGCATGTCGAACACTTCAATGCCCATATCGTGTACCAGTTGTTTTTCACCGGCATCGACGCTGCGAATGCCGATCTGGCGAATCTGTTTGGGCAGCAGCGCCGGCACATGGCCGCCGATCTCGATCAGCTGCTGCGGGCCGTGGCCGCACAGGCAGGCCACCGGCATGCCGTGGATGTTGCCGCTGGGCGTCAAGGTGGCGGTGTTGAAATCGGCATGCGCGTCAAACCATAAAACCCGCAGTTTTTTGCCCTGGTCGCGGCAGTGCCGTGCCACCGCGCTGATGGAGCCGATGGCCAGGCAATGGTCGCCGCCCAGCATGATGGGCAGCCGCCCGGCCTGGAGTTCGGCGTACAGGGCGTCATGCAGCAACTGGTTCCACTGCACCACTTCGGGCAGATGGCGAAAGCCGTTGACGGACGCCAGCCACGGGTTGGCCGGGCCATGGAGGTTGCCGCAGTCTTTGACATCCAGACCCAACTGCGCCAGGGCCTGCGCCAGGCCCGCCACGCGCAGCGCCTCCGGCCCCATGCGGGCACCAAGCATACCGGCTCCAATGTCGGTGGGGACGCCAATCAGACTGATGCTGCCTGGGGCGAGGTGGGTGTCGGCGGAAAGGGTGCTGGTGTTCATGCGGCCGATGCTAACGCGGGTTCGGCATCCATACGCGCAGCATCCGCCTGGCCGCGTGAAGCGGGGCGAATCAGGCTGAACAGGTCTTTCGGGTTGGCCAGCTCGGGCAGCAATAACAGCCGTTTC